>JBJTGE010000167.1:0-2750 GCA_046093785.1 Spartobacteria bacterium | reverse complement strand
ACCTTGCGGATGCCTTCAATGGTCGCGGTGTCGGGATCGGCCGTCAGGAGAATTTTGGGATGATTGTCCCGGATTTTACGCAAAGGCCGTGTCAAAGGGGTCAGGCATTAATTATTGACATTTAAACCTGCGCTTGGGATGTGCGCCAGGCCGAGGAGGACCTCGGCGTTCGTGCGAAGGACATCCAAGTGATCGCGGCTAAAAATGGGCTTGGTGTGAAAATAGCATAGGATATTGCCAGATTATGAAGTTTCTACTTTACCTGCGCAGATTTTATGCGAATAGCATATAGAAAATCTATTTTAAATCATGCTTCTTGCTTTTTCAGTCCAGAATTTCAAATCGATCCGGGATCTTCAAACATTGAGTCTGGAGGCGCGTTCGGATGAGCATTTGGCATGGAGCCATGTGGTCACCGATGGCAAGTTGAGGGTCGTGAAGTCGGCGGTGCTTTATGGAGCGAACGCTTCCGGAAAATCCAATGTGATCGAAGCTCTTGTTTGGTTTCGAAAATTTGTGCTGACATCCTCCAAGGAAGGGCAAGCGGGCGAGGATATACCGGTGCAGCCTTTTCTTCTTTCTTCGGAGACGGAGTCGGCGGCGAGTCATTTTGAAGTGGAGTTCCGCTGGGATGGCTTCGACTATCGCTATGGATTTGAAGTCACGGCCCAAGCAGTGCTCTCGGAGTGGCTCTACAGGAAATCCCCCACGGCCAAAGAGGCGCGCCTCTTCACGCGGGAAGGCCAGAATTTTCAAATCTCCAACACGAACTTCAAGGAGGGGAACGGGCTCCAGGAGAGAACGCGGCCGAATGCGTTGTTTCTCTCGGTGTGCGCACAGTTCAATGGCCAGCAAGCCGGGCGCGTGCTCGCCTGGGTGCAGCGGCTTCGCACGATCTCCGGATTGAACGAGAGGCAGTTTTTCCATTTCACCGCGAAGCAACTTCAGGAGACGGAGAACAGGCAGAGAATTTTGGAATTGGCACAGAAAGCGGATTTCAACATCCAGTCGATTCGAAGCGAATTGGAGGAACTGGGCGAAAAGAATGCAAGTCCCGAGGTGCTTGCGGACATGAAAAGCCGTGGGCTGGGCAAGCTGTATCGAAGCGTGGATATCAAAACCACGCACCAGAAGCGCGACGCAGGCAACAATGTGGTGGGTGAAGTGGAGTTCGACTTGATGAAGAATGAGAGCAGCGGCACTCAGAAATTCATCGCTCTCAGCGGACCTGTTCTTCACACCCTGGAGGAGGGATCCATCCTCGTGGTGGATGAACTCGATGCCCGGCTGCATCCGAGGCTGACCCAGGCGATCCTCGATCTCTTCCACAGCCCGGCAAATCGAAAAAATGCACAGCTTGTGTGCGCCACGCATGATGTGAATCTTCTCGATCCCGAGCGGTTCCGGAGGGATCAGGTGTGGTTCTGCGAGAGGGATGAAAGCGGAGCCACGGATCTCTTCAGCCTCGCGGATATCGATTCGAATCTCGTCCGACCCACATCGAAATTTTCTCGTCAATACATGCTCGGGCTCTTCGGCGCCGTGCCCCAACTCGCCCACTTCCAGGAGGCTGCTTTGCATGCCATCGAGTAAGGCCCACGCCAAAGGTCGCAAGGCTGCACAAACCCGGCCTCTGCGTCGCATTCTGATCCTGTGTGAGGACACCAAAAGCTCACGGGACTACCTCGCTGCATTTCCCCACGACAGGGAACTGGTCGAGATCGAGTGCATCGGAACTGGCAGAAATACGGACAGCCTCATGGAAATTGCCATCGAGCGTGCGCGAAGCGCCCGAAACCAAGGGCGGCCCTATGAGCGCGTGTGGGTGGTCTTTGATAAAGACGATAGGCCGATGCAAAACTTCAACCGGGCTTTTGATCTGGCTCGATCATGGAACGAGGTGACGGCCTGCTGGTCTAACGAGTGCTTCGAAATCTGGTATCTGCTCCACTTCCACTATCGCGATACTCCGATACCACGCCAGGAACTGAGCCGGTTGATCTCGGTGGAAACCGGGAGGAAGTATGACAAGGCCGATGCGGGATTTCAGAAACTCCTCGAACCACGAGTGGAGACAGCACTCAAAAACGCGCGGCGCTTGGCTTTTGAAAATGAGTGCCAGCATCAATCAAGGCGCAACCCTTCCACGCTCGTTCATGAACTCGTGGATGCCTTGATCAAGCTTGATCCAGCCCGACAGGGCAGCGAAAAATTTACATGAAAATCAGCGATTACATCCGGAACGAAATCTTTCTCGACCGCCTGCAAGAGAAGGGGTGCCTTGTTATTTACGATCCTGAAAGACGCTATCGTGGGGTGGCGGCGGAACTGGCATCCGATAAGCCTTTTTTGTGGGTAATGAACCGAGGTTGACATGTCACTCAAAATCGCCGCCGAGCATGATAGAATCTGGCCTGAAAGGATTTTCACTAATGCAGGAAATGGTAGGATTTCAGCATGTGGATTCTCACCAAAATCGGCTTCTATTCGATCATCAAAAAACGCTCGCATCTCAACCCGGATGGGCCAGCGGTTTTCAATATTCGTGGCCGTGACAAAGACGATCTCAAGCGCTTCGCGGAACTTGTTTCCGCCGACTTGGCGAAGCGTCCCGTGGTGCATGAATACGAACACTGCGACTACCCGTATCGCGTGTATCTGAACACCCAGGAGGAGATGGATGCAGCGATGGCGAAGCTCTCGGCCTTGATCGACTACGGCAACTTCAAGGACACGATCAAGGCGACGCC
>JBJTGE010000166.1:0-3836 GCA_046093785.1 Spartobacteria bacterium | reverse complement strand
GGGGTTCTTTTTCGCCGTTGAGAAGGGCGGCGGCTTTTTCTGGAGAAGAGGAGGCAGCCCCTTCGATCACAGAAGCCAGTGCGAGGCGGTAGTCCACGCCTTTCAGGTGCGACTTGGCAAACCGGGCCGCGTCGTCTGGAGCTTCTTGTGCCCAGCCTTTGAAGACCATTTCCAAGCAGGCGTCCTTGTTTAGTCCGGGAGGCAGTGTCGCAGCCCACCCGGCGGCTTGTTCGGGCGAAATCTCCAGTGCATCACCCAAGAGTTCGATAGCCTCGCCGCCTTGCGCGCCGCTTGATTGAAGTGCAGAGATGCTTTTTGTGATCGAAGCGAAATCTTTCGGCGCGTCGTCGGGGTCGATGTCCGGGCCGTTGGAATTTTTCTGTGATGTGCTGGGCTTTTGATTGTCGAGCTTTGAAGTGGACCTTTCGGATTTATCGCATGCGGTTAGAACCAGCAAACCCGCGAGGCAGGTCACAAGTGTGGAGTATTTCAAAAGTGCAAAGGGCAATTTTGTGACAGTCATAGGTAGCGATGTGTGTTGCCTCTCCTATAAAAGCCAAATCCAAACAAAGCCGAAAGCAAAAAGACCATTAACGATCGGCTTGCAAGATGGCGGCGTGTGAGTTGCTTCTCCGAATTTGAAAAAAACTCACTATTTCAAGCCGCAGGGCATTTTGTTTAAGGTCAGAACCCATGTCCTGGCTCAGCATCATCATTCCCGTTTTCAATCGCGCCCATTGCATTTCACGGGCGCTGGAATCGGTGCGGAATCAAGGTGTCGATGATTTCGAGTTGATCATTGGCGATGACGCATCGACGGATGACACTTGGGAGGTGGTGAGGAACGAGTTCCCCTCGGCGCGACTGGCGCGGCTTGAGGTGAATTCCGGCGCGGCGGCGGCCCGTAATGCAGCTCTGCGGATCGCAACGGGCGATTATCTGGCTTTTTTGGATTCGGATGACGAGTGGTTGCCGGGAAAGCTGGCTGTGCAGTTGGACTACTTGGAAAAACATCCCGAGGTGGCGGCCTGTGCGACCTCGCATATCTATCAAATGCGTGACGGAAGGCGGCGGGAGGTGGTTGTCGATAATGCGGGAGAGTGGAGTGTGCGGCTGCAATCCGGGCAGCCCTTTCACGGGGCGAGCACTCCTGTGGTGCGGCGGAGCGTGCTGGAGTCGGTTGGCTTGCAGGATGAGTTGTTGAGGGTGCTGGAAGATTGGGATTGGATGCTGCGCATTGCGCAAAAACACCACATTCATGTTTTGCCTGAACCGTTCGCATTGATTCATGAAAACTCTCCGTCGAATGCGGATTTCACCTTTCTTTCAACAGAGAGGTTTTTGGCCAAGCACGACAAGGCTATCTCCGGAGTGGGAGCAGCGCACAGGCGGGATGTCATTTCCCAACATTGGGAAAATGCGGCGCGTTGTTTTTTTCGTCACTCGCGGAACCGCGAGGGGCTGGCTTGCGCGGCGAGATCGCTCGTGGTTGCGCCGTTCAGAAATCCTTTGCTAGCGGCGGCGATACCGTTTGCCTGTATCGATGGTCTGGCCGGTTCGCGATTCTTGAGGCACATCTTGAGGGCGCGAGGCGGGTATTCAATTTTGTGAAAATCGTATAGCTACCGTGCGAGGGATGTGGGAATTTTCTGCCATGCCTTACGATCCGAGACCTGCCCAGGCTGCGAGGTTGAAGATGTTCCACTTGATCGCGGACAAGATCGAGCGGAACCCGGATTGTTTGCAAACGGGGTTGGAGAATATCGCGCGATGGATTTCAAATGGCTCCACCCAGCAAGACAAGTTGCGCGAGTGGGAGCGGATGATTTTGGCTGCTCAAGAGACCGCAGAGGGAATGGAGGCGCTTCTGGAGGCGCTGCGCGAGGACAGCGAGCGGGCGGAATTTTTCAGGAACTTTGCTCCTTTTGCGGGAGTGCTGGATAGTCGTGAGCACAGGATCGTCGATGAAATATGCGCTTTCGCTCACTAACTCATTTGCTTGAAGAACTGCGCGCGCGGGATGCGACCCGCAAGATTGTCATTTTGGGCTCGAGTTCGCTTTTGCCTATTTATCCCGAACTCGGAGAGTCGGGAGGCCCCTTGGATTTGACTTGCGATGCAGATTTTCTCCTTGAACCGGTGGACAAGGAAATTGCGTTGCTGCTGGGGCAGACGCTCGGTGCCAACAAGGAGTTTCATTTGAAATTTGGTTATCACGCCGACATCCTCCACCCATCGATTGTTGAAACGCTGCCGCCTGGCTGGGAAGGGCGCTTGGTGGCGGTGGAGGGGGTTGATAATGTCTTTGCGCTGGAGCCTCTGGATTTGGCGGTGGTAAAAATCGTGGTGGGTCGTGAGAAGGATCTGGCGGTGGTTCGCGGGGTGTTGGCGCTCGGGACAATATCCGCTGAAGACTTGAGAAAACGCTGGAGTTCCATGCCGCTGGGTGAACGGGAAATGTTCCAGAGCGGGCGGAATTTGGCGGCGCTCATGGAGGGAACGGGGAGTCGATGAAAATTCTCTTTCTCTCCAGTTATGCGCATCTCGTTTTGGAGCGCAGCACATCCCGCGTCTCTGGTGGGGCGGAGTTGCAGGTGGCTTTGCTTGCGCGTGAACTGGCGCGGCGGGGGGGCGAGGTTGTGATCCTAGGTGGCGATACCGGACAGCAGGACGGTGTCGTCATTGAGGGCGTGAAAATTCGCTCTGGGGGGCAATTCCATAGCGGCAATCCGGCGGCGATGCTGGCTGCGATTCCACGGGTTTTTTCCGTGATCCGGGAGGAACGGCCGGACTGGGTGTTTCTTTTGGGGTGGACGGCTTGGATGGCTATCGTTGTGGCCATGCGTGGGGTGCTTGGGTATCGCGCAGGGTTTATTTGCGGCTCGGATAGTGAGCTGACGGGCGACTTCCGGCGGGAGAATCCGGTGCGTGGCGGGTTGTTCGAATGGGGTGTGGCGCAGTGTGATCACCGTTATGCCATGACCGAGCACCAGCGTGCGCTTTTTGCGAAGAGGGGCTGGAATTGCGGGATGTATCGGAATCTTATCTTGCCGAGAGCGTTTGAACCTGCGGGGGCGAAGACTTTGGATTTCCTTTGGGTGTCGCGCTGCCAGCCAGTGAAGCGGCCGCACATTTTTCTCGATTTGGTGGAGGCATTACCCGGCAACTCCTTTGAAATGGTGTGTCCGCGTGAGGATGTGGGCCTGTGGGACAGCGTGGCGAAGCGGGCGGCGAGCATGCCTAACTTGCGCTTCATCGAAAAAGTCCCCTACCACGAAATCCAGAGTCGCTACGATGCGGCGCGGGTTTTTGTGAATACTTCGGAGTGGGAGGGCTGGCCGAATAGCTTTATTCAGGCTGGGCTGGGGCGGGCGGCTTTGCTTTCGCTGGCGGTGAATCCGGAGGGGATATTCGAGCGATTTGGGCTGGGGTGTTATGCGGCGGGGGATTTTGAGAGGCTCAAGGCGGATGCGCGTGGCATGGTTGCGGATGGGGTTGCGCTTGAGGGGATGCAGGCGGGGTGCGCGCGGTTTGTTGCGGAGATGCACGACAATGCGAAGGAGACGGAGGCTTTTCTGAAGGGGCTGCCTGGGGGGCGTTGAGGGGCACGCCGCCCCTCATGCGCGAGGGGCGGTGCGTTGTTTGTATGATTTTGGATTTATGGGCAGTGGCGCGGGAGCGCACGGTCCCGGGGAGCGCGCCCGCCCTCGGGTGCCGTCGGGTGCGCCCCGCACCCGACATGGAAAGCCTCGTGCGGGCTGTGGCCGGGGGTTGCCATTTGCCCCGCGAGGGCGCGTGGCGGTGGACCCAGGGCGGCATGCGCGTCAAGGTAACGG
>JBJTGE010000165.1:0-7504 GCA_046093785.1 Spartobacteria bacterium | reverse complement strand
CCGTGTTCATTCCTTATCAGTGTGAATCAGTGTAATCAGTGGTTGAATAAAATGCAGATGGATTGGGAGTTAAAAAACTACCGACGAATTGAACGAATTTTTGCGAATGGGGAGGGGCAGTTTGGCAAAATCATGGACAGCAAAATGATTTTTTACTCTTTCTGGTTCTGGTGAATGAGTAGGGTGG
Source organism: Spartobacteria bacterium (assembly GCA_046093785.1). Lineage (GTDB taxonomy): Bacteria > Verrucomicrobiota > Verrucomicrobiia > Chthoniobacterales > Terrimicrobiaceae > UBA967. The sequence goes on along the minus strand of JBJTGE010000165.1, from coordinate 7,317 downwards.
CTTTGAGGTGCCAGGCGAAGAGGCCGAGGAGGAGGAGGACGCTGGTGCGGCTGAGGAGATTACATGCGATCCAATGGAGCGGGAGTTGTGCGCTGAAAGTGAGCTTGGGGCCAAATGTCCACGCGGAGGCGCTGAGCAGGGAGAAGAGGCAGATTTGTTTCCATCCGAAGAACCAGCCTGCGGCCAGCACTGGGAAAATGAAAAAGGGCAGAGGGCTGATCTCGGCGTGTGAGGTGGTGTGGAGAAATGCGCCGGCGGCGATGGATGCCAGAATGAATATGCTGGAAAGAAGGCTACTGCGCAGCCTTTCAGCAGGGCTGTATTTTTCGGCCTCAATGCTTTGAGCATTGCGGATGAGAACTTTGGTGGCGCGGAAGATGCGGATGAACTCGACTGGCAGGAGATGATGGATGAACCGTTTCCAGCGCCTGAAGTTATACAGGAATCGACCCTTGCGAATGGCGGGTTGAATTGTTTTGGCTGGCTGGGCCATTGGTGGGATCGGGCGTTCGTCGGAGGAGAGCCTGGCAATGCACTGGCGGGTGCGTTGCCACTGGGCATCCAGCATATTCAGCCATTCACTTGAGAGATTTGGCGGCACGAATTCTGATGGGGTGATTTTTGGGGAATGCAGTCGTATGTGGATAGGGCTGTATGATACGGGCAAGAGGTCCGCATTTTCCAATGTGGTCATGCGTTCGTCGAAGGGAATCCCAAGATACTCGCAAATCCGGCGGCATTCGGACTCGGGAGCGTCCGTGAAGTCCTCGTAGGTCGTGTGCAGGATGCGGTGGCCTTGATTTTGGAGTAGGATGCTGTCTTGAAGCAGTTTTTCTTGTCCATAGAGAGCCCTCTCCAGCATCCAGCGTCTACCGAACCATTGGTGAGATTTTGCGGCTTGTTGGATGCTACGGAAAACAGCGGCTGGATTCCTCGAAATGGTGATGATTTTTGCGTTGGGAAATCGTTTGACCAGTTGGGGCAAATAGGTCTGAAGGGTTGGACTTTTTTCGCCGCCGTAAATGGCCTGCTTGCGGTCGGCGAAGCTTCTGTAAAGATTCTCGGGCGAATCAAAATGTGCGGCGGCATCCTTGGGCTGGGCTGGGAATCCGTGACGGCGGAGGAATTCTGTCCAAGTGTTGGCGTTTTCCAGCCATCTCTTTCGGAGAAACAGACGCTGTGGCAGATCGTGACTTTGGAGTTCCGGTTCATACATCAGCGCGATGGCGGGATGTTGATTCAGGCTGGCGTAAAGCATCGAGGTGCCGGAGCGGAAGACGCCTGCGACGAAGAGATACTCGGGAGTTTGGCTGGAGGGCATGCTGGGAAGAAGGAGGGAGAAGTAACGAGTTGCTGGTTGCTGGTGCGAAATGAGCGGTTCTTTGTGGGCCGATTATTTCAACACATGCTGCCGCCTTTGGTTGCGGCTTTTGTGGGCCGTCCCAGGCGGGGGGAGTCAGGTGGTGGCGTTTCCAGCACGCGGTTTTTTTAGTCGATGGATGTGGGGAACTTGGAGGCGGTGTCGAGGAGTTTTTGGGCGAGGGGGAGGAAGCGGAGGGCGCGGTCGTGCCATTGTGTGACGCGTTTGAGGCGGAGTTGGTAGTCGGCGCTGTGTTCGGAGGGGAGGCTGGGCAGGAGGGGCTTGAGCGTGGCGAGTTGGGTTTTGCTCGCGTCGATGCGGGGGATGAGGCGCTGGCGGACGAAGCCGGAGATGAGGAGTTTCAGCTCGAGCTTTGCGGCGTAGGTGGCGGTGCGCGTGCTGGCGTCGCGCTCGATGGCGCCGAGCGTCTCCAAGGCGCGCAGGCCCTGGCTTGCGGAGCCTTTGCTGATGCCGAGTCGCGCGGCGATGTCATCCATCGTCAGCGGTTCGGGCGAGGCGAAGAGGATACCGTAAATCTGACCGTGGGAGCGGGGGTTGCCGAAGAGGTCGGAGAGCTCGGAAAAGACCTCGACGAGCGTGTTTTCAAAATGCTCGCGGGAAGCCTCAACGGGGGCTTGTGTTTCAGGAAGGGGTGGTGCGGCGAGGCTCATCGGAGAATAGCCTTTCACAACCGAGCGGGGAGTTCAATTCAAAATGAATTTTATTTTTGGGGAGGGGAGGCGATGCGTTTCCATGATTGAACGGGGAACATCGGGAGGCCGCCGGTGTGGAGGCGGAGGCGTCCGCCGGCGGCGAGCGAGAGGTTGTATTCCTGCAGGTCGATGCCGACGACGCGGCCGGTGCGCGTGTCGAAGTGCTTGCGCAGATCGCGGATGAGCCAGCGGGATTGGCCTTGGGGGCGGATGTCTTGCCACTTGGGTTCGCCGATTTTCCAGCCTGCATCGGCCATCGTTTGCGGCAGGGCGACGATGCGACCGAGCATTCCCTCGCCTGTTTTTTCGATCTGGATCACGCAACCCGCGAAGGCGTCGTCCAAGCGCTCCCAGCAACCTTCGAGGGGCTCGTCCGTGCCGATGAGAAAGAGGAGGAAGTCCAACGGAAAACGACGCGCGCCAGCACGCGGGTGGGGTTGATTTTAAGCTGCCATGTAGGGCAGGGTCGCGGCGCGGGTGCGCACGGCGTCGATGCCTTCGAGGAGGTCGGCGATAGCGTCCCACTTGCCAGTGACCAACGCCTCGTGGGCGTGCGGGGCGATGGTGACGGGGAAGTCCATGTCGGCGATGGAGAGTTTTTTCTCGGTGAGGTCGAGGGTGAGGAGTGCGGCGGGGTCGGACTCGATGAGTTTGGCGACGGCGCGGATATCCTCCCCGGTCATGACAACGCAGGGCATGCCGAGGGTGATGGAATTTCCAAAGAAAATCTCGGCGAAGCTCTCGGCGATGATGGCGCGGATGCCGAAGCGGTAGAGCGCCTGCGGGGCGTGCTCGCGGGAGCTGCCGCAGCCGAAGTTCGAGCCGGAGAGCAGAATGCTGGCACCGGTGAAGCGGTCGTCGTCGAGCGGGTGGGTTTGCCCGTCCGCCTTGGCGAAGGCGCGGGCGTCGTAGAAGGCGAATTCGCCGAGCCCGTCAAAAGTGATGCACTTCATGAAGCGGGCGGGGATGATGCGGTCGGTATCGAGGTCGTCGCCGGGCACATAGACGCCGCGTCCGCCGACTTGGGTGATTTTTTCGAGAGCCATGGTTTTTTTAAAAAGGTGGAGTGTTTAGTTGATGCCGAAGACTTCGCGGGCGTCGGAGATTTCCCCGGAGAGGGCGGCTGCGGCGACCATGAGGGGCGACATGAGGACGGTGCGACCGGTCGGGCTGCCTTGGCGGCCTTTGAAATTGCGGTTGCTGGAGCTGGCGCAGAGTTGTTCTCCCACGAGTTTGTCGGGGTTCATGCCGAGACACATTGAGCATCCGGCACCGCGCCATTCGAAGCCGGCTTCGCGGAAGATTTCCGCCAAGCCCATGCTCTCGGCGACGCTGGCCACGCCTTGCGAGCCGGGGACGACGATGGCCTTCACGCCTTTATTGACCTTGCGGCCTTTGATATGGCGGGCGACCTCCTGAAGATCGCTCAGGCGGCCGTTTGTGCAGCTGCCGAGGAAGGCGACATCGACCTTCGTGCCTTTGATCGGGTTGCCGGATTTCAAGAGCATATGCGCAAGGGCCTCCTCGGCGGTCGAGCGGTCTTTTTCCGGAACCTCGTTCGGGAATGGCACCTTCTCATGAATAAAAATGGCCTGCCCGGGATTGATGCCCCAAGTCACGGTTGGCGAGATGTCGGCCGCGTCGAAGGTCACGATGTCGTCGTATTTGGCATCTGGGTCGGATGCTGTGGCCTTCCAGCGGGCGACGGCGGCGTCCCAGTCGGCTCCTTTCGGCGAGTAGGGACGGCCTTTGAGATACTCGAAAGTGGTTTCGTCGGGGTTCACATAACCCACGCGCGCGCCGCCTTCGATGGACATGTTGCAAACGGTCATGCGCTCTTCTTGTGTGAAGGCGTCGAAGGTCGTGCCTCCATATTCGTAGGCGTAGCCGAGGCCGCCGTTCACCCCGAGTTTGCGGATGATGTGCAGGATGACATCCTTCGCATACACGCCGGGGCTGAGTTTTCCATTCACATTGATGCGGCGGACCTTGGGCTTGTGGAGTGCCATGGTCTGGGTGGCGAGGACATCACGCACTTGGCTGGTGCCGATGCCGAAGGCGATCGCTCCGAACGCGCCGTGGGTAGAAGTGTGCGAGTCGCCGCAGGCGATGGTGGTGCCGGGTTGGGTGATGCCCTGCTCCGGGCCAACGATGTGGACGATGCCCTGCTTGCCGGTGGGGAGGTCAAAGAAGGTGATGCCATTTTCCGCGCAGTTTGAGCGAAGGGCCTTGATCATGGCATCCGCAAGGTCGTCGCTGAACGGCTCCGCGCGCTCATCCGTCGGCACGATGTGATCCACCGTGGCAAAGGTGCGTGAGGGATAGAGGACTTTAAGATTCAAATCGCGCAACATGCCGAAGGCTTGCGGGCTGGTGACCTCGTGGATGAGGTGCGTGCCGATCAAAAGTTGGGTGGCTCCGTTCGGAAGAGTGCGGACGGTGTGGGCGGCCCACACCTTGTCGAGTAGCGTCTGGCTCATAGGTAAGAGTGGTCGAGAATATCGGTTCGGCCACGCCTTGCAAGACACGACACTTGCAAAACACGCGAAATCCGTGAAGATGACCCATGCGTTCAGTGCCAACAATACCGCGAACACCCTAGCCGGTCTGGCCGCGCCCTATCCGCCACATGAAAAAAATCCTCAGCAAAATCCGAGTCACCAACAGCCTCTTTCTCATCGGAACCTTTATCGTCACCTGCACGGCGGTTCCGCTCTACATCTGGCAAAACGGCCTCGATTTGTTCCAAGTCGCGTTGTTCTTTTTCTTCACCTTTTCCACCGGCATGAGCATCACGCTCGGCTACCATCGCCTCTTCTCGCACCTTACCTTCCAAGCGAATCCGCTGGTGAAACTCTACACGCTCCTCTTCGGTGCGGCGGCCTTTGAAGGCTCGGCCCTCGCGTGGTCGGCTGATCATCGCCGCCACCACAAATTCGTGGACCATGATGACGACCCCTACGACATTTCGCGTGGGCTTTTCCATGCCCACATCGGCTGGCTGCTCTTCCGCCGCGGGCCCGACACGCCGCTCACATGGGTGAGGGATTTGCAAAAAGACCGCCTCGCCTGGTGGCAGCACGAATACTATGTGCCGATCGCCATTCTCATGAGCTTTGGCCTGCCCGCGCTCATCGGCTACCTCTACGGCGGGGCCAATGCCGCGCTCGGCGCGTTCCTGATCTCCGGCTTCGCCCGCGTCGTGCTCGTTCACCACTCCACCTTCTGCATCAATTCGCTCTGCCACTGGATCGGTGACCGTCCGTATTCCACCCACTGCTCGGCGCGCGACAGCTTCCTTATGGCGGTCTTCACTTTTGGCGAGGGCTATCACAACTTCCATCACGAGTTCCAGTATGACTACCGGAATGGGGTGAAACCCTGGCAATACGATCCCACCAAGTGGGCGATCTGGCTCCTGAACAAACTCGGCCTCGCCAGCAACCTCCGCACCGTTCCCGAGGAAAAAATTCTCAAAGCACAAATCGCCGAGCACGACCGCCTGCTCCAAGCGAAATTGCTTGCCCAACCCACTCCCATCGCCGACTCGATCCACGCCATGGTTCAAAGTGCCCGTTCCCGCATGGATGAGGCCCTCCTCCGCTGGGAGGAACTGCTCGTCGAATACCGCGCCGCAGTCGCAGGAAAAACCGAGATGTCCCGCCGCGAAATGGCCGAACTCCGCAAGAGCCTGCAACAAGCCAGTGAGCTATTCCGCCAATCCCTGCGCGAGTGGAAAAGCACTTGGCAGAGCTTGCCGGCGGCTTGCTGAGGGGGGAGAAGTTTTAAGTTTGTAAGTCTTAAGTTTTAAGTTCGCGCTGCCGCGCGGTGGCGGGATTGTTTGGCATGTGTTGTGCCTGTGATGCCAATGGACGGAGGGTTTTGATTTTCGGATGACTTCGCTTCGCTGAGTCTCGGGGACACCGCCTTGCGCCCTCGCGAGGTGATAGGGAAAAATCCGGCCGGGGGCCGCTTGGAGTTCTCTATGTCGGGCGCGGGGCGCACCCGACGGCACCCGAGGGCGGGCGCGCTCCCCGGGACAAAGCGCTACCGCGCCATTGAGCCAGTCACAAGACGGCCATGCTCCCTTGGATTGCGCGGGGCGGGGGGTCAGCTTTTGGGGAGTGGCTTGCCGCAGAGGGTGGCGAAGGCGTTTCGCTGGGCGGGGGTCAGGAGGGATTTCATTTCCTCGGCTTGCCGCATGCGGTAGTCGCGGAGGATATCGACGCGGTTTTTGTGGGAGACCGCTCCGGAGCTGTGGGAGCGATTGATTTCCGAGACAAATTCCAGTCCCCGGATGCGCAGGGCTTCGATGGAGGCTTTCTGGCGGTAGGTGAGGCGGAGTTGTTTTTGAATTTGAGGGGAGACCAGCATGCTGTAGCTCAGAATCTGGTTTTGGATTTCGGTGAAGCGGGCGAACTGGTGAGGGGTGAGCAGCGCCAGGGCGCGGGCGTTGTTGCCATCGATGAGCGCGAAGAGGCGCTGGTCCTGTGTGAGCCCGGTGCTTGCGGCGGTCGGGCTCTTGAGGAGGGATTGGGAACGGGTTTTAAGCTCTTGGCGGAGGCTGTGGAGTTGCGCGGTTTGGTCGCGGCTCAATGCCAGATCCGTGCGGACGGCAGGCATCTCCATGAGCAGGGTCACCGAGCCCGGATAATCGGTGGCGCGGGTTGTCGCTTGTAGCGGGGCTGAGGCGGCAAGGGCGAGACCGAGAATCGCGAGCTGGGTTTTTTTGAACATGGAAGGTTAGAAACTCTTCGCGATGATTTGTTCAAGTTGAACGATGTCCACCGCGAATTTCCGGATGCCTTCGGCGAGCTTGTCTGTGGCCATGGCGTCCTCGTTGAGCATCCAGCGGAAGGTTTTCTCGTTCATCTCGATTTTCTCAACGGCAGCAGAGGCTGCAGCGGATTCGTCGAGCTTGCGGGTTACCGGTTCGGAGGAATCCTTGAGTTCCTTGAGGAGCTCGGGAGCGATGGTGAGGAGGTCGCAGCCGGCGAGTTCGCGGATTTGGCCGGTGTTGCGGAAGCTGGCACCCATGACCTGGGTTTTGTAGCCGAACTTTTTGTAGTAGGTGAAAATTTTCTGCACGGATTCCACGCCGGGGTCTTCGGCGCCGACATATTCCTTGCCGGTCTTTGCCTTGTAGTAGTCGTAGATGCGGCCAACGAATGGCGAGATGAGACGCACGCCCGCATCGGCGCAGGCGATGGCCTGGGGCAGCGAGAAAAGGAGGGTGAGGTTGCA
>JBJTGE010000164.1:0-6391 GCA_046093785.1 Spartobacteria bacterium | reverse complement strand
CTATTAGTTTTTTCCGGCGTCGTCATCGCTCTCTTTGCCGTCGGGACCGAGCGAGTAGATTTCGAAGGCCGTGCCGCCCTTGCCGGGGCAGCGATAGACATACTCATTGCCCCAAGGATCGACCGGGACTGTTTTCATGAGCTGTTTCCACCTGCGGGGGCGCGGTTCCGTGGTGGGTTGGCTGACCAGTGCCTTGAGCCCTTGTTCGGTGGTTGGCATGCGGTAGTTCAGCATCTCGTAGGTGCGGAGCTGCATGGATATGGCTTCGATATCGCTGTCGACGCGCTGCTCTTTGGCCACATCGATATTTCCTACCAACATATAAATCGCCGAACCTACGAGCACGGCAATGATGCCAAGCACCAGCATGATCTCGAAAAGGGTGTAGCCTGATTGAGAAAAGCGGGTTTTCCGGAGATTTTTTGAAATCATTAGATTATGGAAAATATATGGTTTTTTCTGATTTTCCCAAATTTTATCGAGCCAGTTCTTTATTAAGATAGTCTCCTAAAAAATTTGTTCAAGTCAGGGTTTAACCTTATAAGCAGGATTTCTCCAGCTTAGACATGGTGGCGGCGGCGCTTGACCTTGATGAGGGCGAGGGAGCGGAGGAGGGCGGCGTTGTTTGCGGCGTATTCCTCGTTGCTGAGCTTTTCGCCTGACATGGCTTGCTCGGCGCGGCGGATTGCCTCCTCGGCGGCGGATTCGTCGATGTCGCTTTCCTTCACAGCCATGTCTGTGAGGACGGCTACTTTTTCGGGAGTGATTTCAACGAAGCCCTCGCCGACGGCCAGGCGGAGTTCCTGACCGCTCTTGAGAACGCGCAGTTCTCCCGGCTCGAGCAATGTCATGACCGGGGCGTGCATGGGAAGCACGCCCAGTTCGCCATCGATGCCGGGAATCACGACGGAATCCACATCATCGGAGTAGGTTTTCGCCTCGGGAGTGACGATTTCGAGCCGGAGCATGGGATTAGGATTCCTTCACCATGTCGATGCCGCCCTTCATATAGAAGTTGGCTTCAGGAACATCGTCGTGTTTGCCTTCGAGGATTTCTTTGAAGCCGCGGATCGTGTCAGCGGTGGAAACATACTGGCCTTTCGTGCCGGTGAAGATTTCCGCCACATGGAATGGCTGCGACAGGAAGCGCTGGATTTTGCGGGCGCGATAGACGGTGAGTTTGTCCTCGGGCGAAAGCTCATCCATGCCGAGAATGGCGATAATATCCTGCAAGTCTTTGTAGCGCTGCAATACACGCTGAACGCCACGGGCGACATTGTAGTGCTCCTCGCCGACGATGTCTGGCGCGAGGGCCTTGGATGTGGAGGCGAGGGGATCCACCGCAGGGTAGATGCCCAATTCCGCGATCGAGCGCTCGAGAACGATTGTGGAGTCCAGGTGGGCAAAGGTATTCGCCGGAGCTGGATCCGTCAAGTCATCCGCAGGCACATAAACGGCTTGGAAAGATGTGATCGAACCTTTGGTGGTCGATGTGATGCGTTCCTGCAAGTCGCCCATTTCAGCGGCGAGTGTGGGTTGATATCCCACCGCGCTCGGTGTGCGGCCAAGGAGCGCGGAAACCTCGGCGCCTGCTTGTGAGAAACGGAAGATGTTGTCGATGAAGAGCAACACATCCTGATTCTTCTCATCGCGGAAATACTCGGCCATCGCGAGCGCGGAGAGCGCCACTCGGAGACGGGCGCCTGGAGGCTCGTTCATTTGGCCGTAAACGAGCGCCACCTTGGATTTGGAGATGTCATCCTGAACGATAACTCCTGATTCGCTCATTTCGGCGTAGAGGTCATTTCCCTCACGGGTGCGCTCGCCAACACCGGCAAACACAGAGTAACCACCGTGGCCTTTGGCGATGTTATTGATCAATTCCATGATGACGACGGTTTTTCCGACGCCAGCGCCACCGAAGGCACCCACTTTTCCACCTTTGGTGAACGGGCAGATCAGATCGATCACCTTGATGCCGGTTTCCAAAATCTGCGCCTTGGTGTCCTGCTCCAAAAGAGGAGGCGCTTTGCGGTGGATGGGATATTTTTTCTCGTGTGGCACGGGGCCGCGTCCATCGGTCGGTTGACCGGTCACATTGAAGATGCGTCCCAGAACGCCCTCGCCTACGGGGACGGAGATCGGGGTGCCGAGTGCGCTCACTTCCATGCCGCGGGTGAGTCCCTCGGTGGAGCTCATGGCAATCGAGCGAACCCAATTTTCACCGAGGTGCTGCTGGACTTCGAGGGTGAGATTTTGTTTGTCGCCGCCGACTTCAAAGTCGATCTCGAGGGCATCGTAGATTTTGGGCAGAGCGCCGTCCGCCGGGTTGAACTCGACATCGACAACGGGGCCGATGACCTGAACGATTCTTCCTTTATGATTCATGTGTGTTTGGTGAGCGTAAAAAAGGGTGTTTTGTTTAGCGTGCTGGCATGCCGACGGCAACAGCAATTTGATTTTTAAAACAGCAAGGTTGTGGGTGATTCGAGGCTCTTGCGGATGGCCGCGAGGAACTCGGCTCCAGCGGCTCCATCCACAACGCGATGATCGCCGCTGAGTGCGATGGTCATGCGCTGTCCGGCCACGATTTGATCCTGCGCGTTGACGACGGGTTTTTTCACAATCGCACCGACCGCCAGAATGGCTGCTTGCGGGGGATTGACGATGGCGTAGAAGCTGTCGATTCCAAAAGCGCCGAGATTCGAAATGGTGAGGGTGCCGCCTTGGTATTCCTCTGGTTTGATTTTTTTCGAGCGGGCGCGAACGGCGAGGTCTTTCACGGCGCCGCTGATTTCGCGGAGTGAAAGGGTGTGGGCGTCGCGGATAACCGGGGTGATGAGGCCGTCTTCAACGGCGATGGCCACCGAGAGGTTGACGCTGGCGTATTCGATAATGGAATCACCCGCGAACGCGGCGTTGACTTTCGGGTGTGCCTTGGCGGCGCGCGCTGCGGCCAGGAGAATGAAATCGTTCACAGTCACCTTGGCGGTTCCTGCAGCCTCGGCGGCGGCATTCAAATCCTTTCTCAACTTGGCGAGCGGAGCGGCATCGATTTCGATTGTGAGATAGAAGTGCGGGATCTGGGTTTTGCTGGCCAAGAGACGCTCGGCAATCGTGCGGCGCATTCCGGAGAGAGGTGTCTTCGTGTCTGCATCCGAGAACGGCACCTCAATGCGGGGCGCTGCAGGAGCGGTGCCGCGTGCCGCGGCTGTGGCGGGGACATCCGCTGCCACAATGCGGCCGCCGGGGCCGGTGCCTTGAACTCCGGAAAGATCCACCCCGCGTTCGAGGGCGATTTTCTTGGCAAGAGGGGAGGCTTTGACACGGGAGCCATCTGTGGAGGTTGCCGCTTTTGGCTTGGCTGCCGCAGGAGCGGCGGGAGTGGAGGTTGACGCTGCGGGTGCGCTTGGGGCGGAGGATTTGGCAGCACTTTTCTTCCCGCCTTCAAGATTGGCAATCGGCTGGCCGACCTTCACGACTCCGCCTTCAGGGATGAGAAGTTCCGTGATGAGTCCGTCATCGAAGGCTTCCATTTCCATCGTGGCTTTATCGGTCTCCACATCGGCGATGACATCGCCAACGGAAATTTTGTCGCCGGCTTTTTTGTGCCATTTGATGAGCGTTCCCTCGAGCATCGTGTCGCTCAGTTTGGGCATGGTGATTTGATTCATAGTCGGAATGCGTCTTAGCGGATGTGTAGAACTTTTTCGATGATGCGTGCCACTGTGGGAAGTTGCAGGTTTTCCAAGGCCGGGGAGTAGATGGCCGGGGCGTCGAGCGAGCACACGCGCTGAACTGGTGCGTCCAGATCGTCGAAGGCCTTCTCTTGAATGGTCGCCGCAATCTGGGCTGACACGCCGCAGAAAGGCTTGTTCTCATCGACAAGAACAGCCCGGTGCGTTTTGCGGACGGAGTTGAGAATCGCCTCCTCGTCCAGCGGGCGAATCGAACGAAGATCGAGAACCTCCGCGTTGATGTCATGCTCGGCGGCGAGAATCTCTGCTGCTTTGAGTGCCGTGATGACCGCCCGCCCGTGGGCGATCAGCGAAACATCGGTGCCTTCTCGTTTCAGGTCCGCCACGCCGAGGGGGATGATGTATTCCTCTTCGGGAACCTCCCACGACTCGCCGTAGAGAAGGGTGTTTTCCATGACGCAGACAGGGTCGTTGTCCCGGATGGCCGCCTTCATCAGGCCCTTCGCATCGTAGGCGGTCGCCGGGCAAACAACTTTGAGCCCCGGTGTGTTGGCGATGAAATTTTCCGGCGTGTGCGAGTGGGTGGCACCGACATTGGTTCCCCCGTTTGCGGGGCCGCGGATGACGATGGGGCAGTTGATAAGTCCGCCGCTCATGTAGCGAACCTGGCCGGCGTTGTTGATGATTTGATCCCAGGCCACATAGGCAAAGCTCCAGAACATGAGCTCCATCACCGGACGAATTCCAAGCATCGAGGCGCCGATGCCCATGCCGATGAAGCCCGCTTCGCTGATCGGGGCATCGACCACGCGCTTGTCTCCGAAGCGCTGCCAGAGGCCTTCGGTGACTTTGTAGGCGCCGTTGTATTGAGCCACTTCCTCTCCAATGATGACGACATTTTCGTCGCGGATGATTTCCTCGGCGAGGGCATCGTTGAGGGCTTTGCGGTAGGTGATCAGAGGCATGGTGCGGTGTGTTCTAAAAAATCGTTTCGGTCAGGAAATGCGAACGCCCGAGGCGGGCGGCGGTGTGGTTGTTATTCGCTGAAGAAGTGGCGTCCGGTCGAGCCGGATTCGGTTTTGTTGTCAATTTCCCAGTAGACATCCTCAAAAATCGTTTCCGATGTGGGAGTGTCACTGTCGATCGCGAATTGTGCGGCGTTGTCGGCCTCCTCCTTGGCGGCGTCATCGATCGCTTCGGCCTCGGCTTCGGTGAGGACACCTTCATCCATGAGGCGTTTTTTCCAGAGGCTGATGGGGTCGTGGTGCGTCTTGTAGCGCTCGATTTCCTCGGGGGAGCGGTATTTTTTGGCATTCGCATCCGCGACCGAGTGGCCATAGTAGCGGTAGGTATCCACCTCGAGAACCGTCGGGAGCGACTGCTCGTGGGCGCGGCGCATGGCGTTTGCAGTCTTGGCCCGCACTTCGTAGAGATCCTCGCCATTGGCGATATCCCATACGATGCCATATCCATCGGCTCGCTCGGCGAGGCAGTTTCTCATGGCCGAGGAGCGCTCGAGCGTGGTGCCCATGGAATATTTGTTGTTTTCGATGATATAAACCACCGGGAGTTTCCAGAGTGCGGCGAGGTTCAAGGATTCGTGGTAGGCACCTTGGTTGACTGCTCCATCGCCCATGAAGCAAAGCGCGCAACCTTTCAGGCCTTTGTATTTGAGTCCGTAAGCGAGTCCCAGCCCGAGCGGGGTCTGGCCGCCGACGATTCCATGACCGCCCCAGTAGTTTTTGTCGGGGGCGAAGAAGTGCATCGATCCGCCCTTGCCGCGCGAGCAGCCAGTGGCTTTTCCAAAAAGCTCCGCCATGCATTCATTCATGCCCATTCCCACGGCGAGCGCGTGACCATGGTCCCGGTAGGCGGTGATGACATGGTCGTTTTTGCCCATCAGGGAAACGGTTCCAACGGCCACGGCCTCTTGCCCGATGTAGAGGTGGAGGAATCCGCCCATCATGCCTTGGTTGTAATACTTGAGCGATGTCTGCTCGAAGCGCCTGATGCGGATCATTTCCTTGAGAAAACCAATCTTCTGCTTCGGTTTGAGCGAGGCATTGATTTCCGCGCGGGCGTAATCTGCTGGATCCACGGCTACTTCGTCATCGGTGACACTTGGCATAGGGCTTGAGAGTTTGGGCATGGTGTAAAATGTCGATCCGGCAGTCCGGACGAACGGAGTAATAGTTTTTCCATTCTCAGCGCCCTTGGCAATGCAGAAATACACGCCAGCACCGCCTTTTTTTCGTTTCATCCGCCTGTTCGGCGTGTTGACCTTTGATGCATGAAAAAAGTGCTCTTCATTCAGCACGGGGATGTCGACAAACCCGGTCTCGTTGCCGAGGTGCTGGCAAATCTCGGAATCCCCTTGCGCGTTGTTCATCCCTACGCCGGCGAGGTGTTGCCGGAGGATGCCAGTCAATTTGACGAACTCATCCTCGGCGGCGGGGGGCAAAGCGCCTACGAGGTCGAGCGTTTCCCTTACCTCGAATCCGAATGCGCATTGATCCGCTCCGCTCTCGCTTTACAAAAACCAATCCTCGGCCTGTGTCTGGGTGGACAACTGATCGCAAAGGCTCTCGGAGCCGAGGTTCGCAGGGCTGAGAGAAAGGAGATCGGTTTTTTTCCGGTCACCCGCGCGGTGGATGCGTCGGGTGATCCCCTCGCGGTCCTGCTGCCTCCGGCTT
>JBJTGE010000163.1:0-25287 GCA_046093785.1 Spartobacteria bacterium | reverse complement strand
CTTCAATGCCGCTTGGCAAGACCTGGTCGATGAAGTCGGCATCGAAGGGCTGAAGTTTCCCAACGAGGTCATCTGGCTCAATGGCGCTCCCGGCGCAGGCAAAGGCACTCAGACCCGGTTCATCCAGAACTATCGTAGCCTCACCGCCGAACCAATTGTGGTGAGTTCCCTGCTCCAGAGCCCTGCGGCGCGCAAGTTGATCGATGCGGGCATGATGGTCGGCGACCGCGAGGTGACCGGCCTGCTTCTGCGCGCGCTCCTGCGTCCCGAAAACCAAACCGGTGTGGTGGTGGATGGCTACCCGCGCACAAAAGTCCAGGTTCTCTGCCTGCGCCTGCTTCACGAGAAGCTCAACGCCCTCCGCCACCAGTATATGGGAACGCCCCTCGCCGCGCAGTTTCGCAAGCCGATGTTCCACATCGTCGTGCTCTTCGTGGACGAGGCGGAATCCGTTCGCCGTCAGATTCTCCGTGGCGAGCGGGCACGCGCACACAATGCCTCGGTGGAGGCTTCCGGCGTCGGGGAGATGGTCGAAACGCGGGCTACGGACTTATCCGATGAAGCCGCACGCAACCGTTACCGCACCTTCAAGGAAGTCACCTACGAGTCGCTGAAAACCCTGCGCCAAGTCTTCCACTACCACTATGTCAACGCCCATGGCACGGTGGACGATGTGCAGCGCCGCATTCAGGACGAGCTGCGCTACCAAAGCTCGCTGGAGCTGGATCAGAGCACTTTCGACAAGATTTCCCGCATCCCGATCGCCAAGGAGTTGAGCATTCACGCCAGGCAGGAGCTCGTCATGCGGTTGGACTCCTACAATGCCGAGCACCCCGATCTTTTCGAGCAGTCCGTCGAGCTGATCGACGAAAAATTCATGCCCATCATCCGGCGGCACAACATGTCCGGCCGCGCGCACATCAACTCCGAGAACCCGCTGCTCGCCGACCCGCTCGTGCTGGCCATAATCATCGATATCTTTGCCGATCGCGGCTACGATACCGTCATCGACATCCGCCGCTACGAAGTCCCTTTCAAAATAAACCCGGAGACTTGGGAAATCGAAAACCGCGAGAAAATCGTTTGGCGGTTCATTGTGAACTTCCCTGGATCCCGCATCCGTCGAGGCCAATAATGCAGAGAATCTCAAAGCAAGGCTTCCCGTGCTGTGCGTCGGCGTGGATGGCTGTGCTTTTGTTTTTCACCGCTGCCTTTTTGCAGGCCGCTGAAAGCAAAACCCCGTTGCGCGTTGGCATCCATGAGAAGCCGCCGTATGCCTTGAAAAATGCGGACCGCACCTGGACGGGCCTTTCGGCAGGACTTTGGAAAGGAATCAGCGAAAGCACCGGGCTGCCGGTCGAGTTTGTGGAACTCCCCTACGAGGAACTGATCCAGCAGGTGGCGGATGGGAAAATCGACGCGGCGGCAGGCGAGATCGAGGTGACCCCGGAAGCCGAGAAGCTTGTGGATTTCACCCAGCCCTTCCTGACCTCGAGCCTGTGCATCGCCATGGCCCGGGTGAACTGGGAGTCGGCCTGGAAAAGCGTGTTGCAGGATTTTTTCAACTGGACGATCGCGAAATATCTCGCGGGCATTTTTCTGGCCATGCTCGCAATCAGCCTCCTGCTCTGGTTCGTGGAGCGACACCACAGGACCGGGCACTTCCATGGAGGCATCACAGGCATCGGCTCCGCGCTTTGGTTTGCGGCGGTGACCATGACCACCGTGGGATACGGCGACAAGACGCCGGCGACCATCACGGGGCGGATCATCGCGGTTTTCTGGATGATTTTCGGCGTGGTGCTGGTCTCCGCCTTCACGGCCACAGTGACCTCGAACATGGCTTCCACGCAATTGATCAACAGCATCGAGAGCGTCTCCGATTTCAACCACCTTTCCTGCGGAGCGCTCAAGGGATCGCTCTCCTCCCAGATTCTGAAACGCCTCGGCGTCATGACCCATGAATATGAAAACATCCCGGAGGCATTTGAAGACCTCGCCGCAGGAAAAATCGAAGCCGTCATGGGCGACCGCAATACACTCTCCTATGTGGCCAGGGACTTCGCCGCGCGCAGGCCGCCTGTCCACATCAACATCCCCTCTTTTCGCCTCCGCGAAGCCTTTCTCGCCATTCCCGTCCGCGAGGGCCACAAGGATTACAAGCAAATCAACGAGGCCATGCTGCAATTCACGATGTCCAACGAATGGCTGGAACTTCTTCAGCATTGGACGGGCAATAGCACTCCTCGCTTGTAGCCCTGTCCCGCTTCAAATCCTGCCCAGCAAGTTGACCACCACAGTGCCTCCCATGCCTTGCCCGATCTGAAGCGCTGTGGCTGGGGGATGCGCGGGAGGCGGCGGGTTTGAGGGAAGCTCGAAAGAAGGGTCTATATTCCCCGGCCGGGCGGGCCATTTCCCGACACGCAGGCCCTCGGCGAGAAGACCTGCCTCCAAAAGCCCGGACGCCGCCAGCGCATGGCCGGTTGTGCGTTTCATGGCGGAAATCCAAGGCGCTTTCCTTCCAAAAACACGGCGCACACAGGCTATCTCCGCCGCATCGAAGCGAGGTGTGCCGGTGGCATGAAGCGAAATCCAATCCACCGGAGCGGGTTGATTTTTTGCATCCAAAAGAAGTCCCTCCAGCACCTGCGCGCCGGGGTCGGGAGCCATGAGATGCCTCGCCTCGTTGGCACATCCCCCGCCGAGCCACTTGGCCATGGGCAATGCGCCACGCCGCGAGGCGTGGGCGGCGGATTCCAAAATCAAGCAGGCGGCACCCTCCGCAGGAAGCATGCCAGAACGCCCGGCGCTCAGGGGCCTGCAATCCGAATTTCGCGTCACGCTGCCGCCACGGCCCATGGCGGATCTCAGCGCGGGCGACACCTCCGCATCCGCTGCCACGGCCACCACGGCATCCAGCATTCCCGAGGCGACCAATGAAGCAGCCAGGTAAAGAATCTGCGCACCCGTGGCGGAGGCCGCGTTCAGCGAGAAATCCGCTCCCCCGAGCCCGTATCGAAGAGTCGCAGCGGCGGAGATGGCATTTCCACGCCAGCGGCTGATGGAATACGGCGAGAATTTTTCAGAGGCGGCGGCGTCCTCCTCCATCGCCACCAAGCCCCCAAGAGAACTTCCACTCACGCACCCGATCGCAGGCAAGCGGTGTTTCGTCCCCTCCCCGCGCAGGCGGTTGCGTTCGGGGGGAAGTCCCGCCGAACTCCAAGCGCGCTCCACCACGGCCAAGGCGAGAAGCTGGTGGCGTGCGAGAATCGAAGCATCCCCCGGATTCAATCCCGCCATCTCGCCCAGCGATTTCGAGTCGGGCAGCGCACCGCCGACCGGCTTGTCCGCGCAGAGAGCTTCGAAGAGCCCGTTCAGGGAATCCACCCCTCCGGCCAGAACGCCGCAGCCGGTCAGGAAAACAGGGGACGATTGGGAATGAAACAACACGCCTCCTTGATAAATGGCCGCGCGCTTCAATTGAACGCAAAAGTGCGACTCCCTGTTCAGCGCCGGCATTCGAATTTGGAAGAATTTGGAAGAGGTTGCGACTTCAGCACGCCCGTTGTATGGGTAGGTCATCAATGGCTAAAACATCGCCTCTTCAAATCCCCCGCGCTCTTGGCGCCGTGCTCTGGGGAATCTCCGTCGCGCTTTCCTGGATGTGGGGGCTCGGCCTGTTCTTCTCGGTTCAATTCACCACGCAATTCGGGCTCTTCGGACTGCTGACCTTTGCGATCCCGAATTTTCTGGGACTTCTCATCTTCGGATTGGTCACGCACCACTTGGCACGAAGGGAGTCGGGATCCGAGTCGCTGGCGAAATTTTTTGCCTCGTGGTCGAGACCTTTCCGGCTGGTATTTTTCCTATATCAACTGCTGGCCATCACGCTGACGATCTTTGCCTTCATCCGCTACGCATGGGCACCGCTTGGATTCCGTCCGGAGCTTCTCTACCTGCCGCTCACCATGTTTGTGGTGCTGGCGGCCGCGATTTTGTTTGGCGAGGAGTTCGACATCAAACGCATCAAATTCAGCCATGGCGCGCTTTTCCTGCTCCTCGTGCCGGCTTTGGTGATCCTGACAGTGCATAGCCTCTCCAAGGGCACGGGTCCGCTGACGATTCCCAAGCTGCCAACGAACGATTGGAACTACTGGGGCTACGCCGTGCCGATCATCATCGGCTTCCTCGTCGGCCCGTGGCTTGACCTCCAGCAATGGCAGCGGGCGATCCAAATGCACCGCGAGCGCGTCTCCATCGCCGCCGGATACATCATCGGCTCGCTCCTCTTTTTCGGCCTCATCCTCTGGCACGGCATCACAGCCCTCTGGGCGCTCAATTGGGGCGCGGGCGAGTTCATTCGTGTGGGCATCACCGGCCACAACTATGGCCAGGAAGTGCTGACCATGGTCTTCTCGAACGCCTCGTCATGGACCTTCGCGGCCTATGCGGTGTTCATCTGCGTGTGTGTGCTGACGACACTCGACA
Source organism: Spartobacteria bacterium (assembly GCA_046093785.1). Classification (GTDB taxonomy): domain Bacteria; phylum Verrucomicrobiota; class Verrucomicrobiia; order Chthoniobacterales; family Terrimicrobiaceae; genus UBA967. The sequence continues at coordinate 20,799 of JBJTGE010000163.1, read as the reverse complement.
GCGGCTACATTGCCTTGAAGTGGTTCCTGCAATCCAACGCCAGCACGAGCAACCATCCGATCTTCTCACTCGTTCCGCCCAAGCTCCTCACCTCGCCGATCCCCGCCTACCTGCTTGCAGGCATCGTCGCCGTGGCGGGAGTGATGCTGCGCTTCGAGTTGGAATTTTTCATGATTTTTTACGCCACCTTCTTCGTTGGCTACTCGATCCTGGCGATCGCCCGCTGCTATATCGTCAGTCCGGCGAATGCGATTCCGCAGGTGAAAATGTTCTGCATCGGCTGCATTGCGGTCGTCATTTTCTCCTTCGGCTACTTCCTGCGTTCGCCAAGCCTGCAGATCGTCGGCTCCCTCCTGCCGCTGGCCTATGTGATCTGGTTGCTGCTCAAGCCAAGTTCCTCGGAGGAATTCGTGAGCGATGCGGCGGAATTGGATACTCCGGCATCCTCCGCCCTCCCATCCGCACCCGAGAGCGCGGTGAGTGTGGCCAGCCCGATTACCGTTCTCGACCCGGGAGCCTCCCAGCACAGCCTGGCAGGGCATTTTGAAGACAAGTGGTTCGTTTACACCCTCGTCGCGACCTATGCGGATACCAACTCGGTCGGCAACGTCTATTTCGGCATGTATGCCATGTGGGTCGGCAAAGCGCGCGAGCTCTTCTTCAACCGCGTCATGCCGAAGTTCAATCTCAAGAACACGCCATTCTACATCCTGACCCGCTCGTTCGAGCACAAGTTCGTCCGCGAAACCCGCGAGTTTGAAACCGTGCAGGTAAAAATCCGCGTCGCGGGCTACAACCGGAAATTCGCCACGCTGGAACACGAAATCTACGACTCGCTCGGCCAACTCCTCGGCAAGGGCAAACAAAGCCTGCTCTTCGTTTCATCCAGCGACTACAAGATGCTCGACATCCCGCCGGATGTTTACTCGGCCTTCATCGCGCACACCTGAGGAATGAGAACGGGCGCGGCGGCAGACGGGTGGCGCAGGGGATTTGCAACCCTCGGGGCTTGCGTCGCCGCACTCTGCCTCACCGCCTGCCCGAAACCTCCTCCGCCACCACCGCCGACCCCGACGCCGACGCCCTCCCCCACGCCCACACCGGTTCCGACGCCCAAGCCGATCCCGGCGCTCGTTCGCAAGCCACTACCGACCGCCACTCTTTTCAGCGGCATCTCGTTGGAGTCGGCCGCTGTGGCCGAAAAATCGCTCGAGTTGGCATCCCAGGACCGCGTTGACCCGGATGCCTACAAGATCGAACTCACCCTCCGCGCCCGCATGCCCCGGCCCGCCATCACTCTGGAAGATATCGAATCCAGCGATCCCCTGCTGCCACCAGTTTTCAAGGATCTTCCCGTTCTGCTCACCAGCGCTTCGGTGTCGCCATTTTTCGAAAAAATTTACGAACTCAAAACAAACGACCTGGGCCGCAAGCTCGCCAACCTTGATGCCGTGCTCACCCGGCATAATTTCTACGACTGCGAGACGATGCTCGAACTCGAGAACCTCGCCACATCCCGCCGCGCCTTGCTCGTCATCGCGGATATGGATGTCAACACCGACGGCTCGGATGGCGACCGCAATGTCCAAGTCGATTCGTCATCCGTTTTCTTCCTCCCCCAAACGAGCTACCGCTGGCCGAAACAGACCGAGCGGGCGAATCCCATGCTGGCGATCGAGGAAAAGCGACTCTCCGACTTCAAAGCCGAAAAACTCAAGCCCGACCTCAAGCCGGCGCGCGTGACCCAGATCAACGAGGGCATCGACCTCGCCACCCGCCGCATCCACGACCTCAAGAAATGGAGCTTTCTCGTTTCCTCGGTGGACCCCTTCATCGTCCTGCCGGGATTTATCATGCGCGACCACAGCGGCCCCTTCGTGCCAAAAATCGGGGACTACGCTATTGTGATCTACGAAGGCAGGGCGTATCCCGCTATCTTGGGCGATTCAGGCCCCTCCCACAAAGTCGGCGAGGCCTCGCTGCTGCTCTGCCGCGAACTCAGCCAGCGCTCGTCGAATATCATCCGGGCCGCCAGCGACCTCAATGTGACCTACCTCGTCTTCCCGGGTTCCGCCGACGAGTCCCCCACCCCGCCGGACCTCGCAAAATGGCGGGAAAAGTGCACCCAACTCGCAGACGAACTCGGCGGCCTCACCGCGCCATTGCACGAATGGCCCAACCTCGTGCCCCCATGGCCGACCCCGACCCCCTCGCCAACGCCAAACCCATCCCCTTCGCCTGATCCCTTGAGCACTCCGCTGCCGCAAGATACCCCGGCAGATTCTGAATAAAGGCCGCGCTTGCGTTCGTTTTCGGGGAGGCTAAAAAAGCGCCTCCCACTACCGAATTCCATGATCCAGCACTCCGCACTCGCCCAAGCCCGTTCGGCATACCGTCCCAAGCTCCCCGCATCCCTCAGCGCGGCATCCACCGCGAAGCAGACTCCGCTGCCCTCATCGGGCGACAACGAAATCCGCTCTCTATTTCCAAACACCTTCGACCTGCCTGCCGTGACCTTTGAAAAAGGCTCCGCAACAGCCGCAGCCTCGCCGATCCGCGTTGGCGTAATCCTCTCCGGCGGTCCAGCTCCCGGTGGACACAATGTCATCGCCGGACTCTTCGACGCCATCAAAAGCATCCACCCCGAAAGCTCGCTCATCGGCTTCCTGAACGGCCCGGATGGCCTTCTCACCAACAAGGGCATCGAAATCGACGCCAAGCTCCTCGAGAGCTACCGCAACACCGGCGGGTTCGACATCATCGGCTCCGGTCGCACGAAGCTCGAATCGCACGAGGATTTCCTCAAGGCCCTCGAAACCGCCAAATCCCGCAATCTTACCGCCCTCGTGGTCATCGGTGGCGACGACTCGAATTCCAATGCCTCGAAGCTCGCGGAGTTTGCAAAAGCCAACAAAGCCCCGCTCTGCGTGGTCGGCGTTCCGAAGACGATCGATGGCGACCTGCGCGGCGAACACATCGAGACGAGCTTCGGCTTCGACACGGCCAGCAAGGTTTACTCCGACCTCATCGGAAACATCCAACGCGACGCCATCTCGGCCCGCAAATACTGGCACTTCATCAAGCTCATGGGCCGCTCGGCCTCGCACATCGCGCTCGAATGCGCGCTGCAGACGCATCCGAACATTACCCTCATCTCCGAGGAGGTCGCCGAGCGCGGTCTCACGCTCAAGCAAATCGTCGATCAGATCGCCGATACCGTGGCCCACCGCGCCGCGAACGGAGAAAAATTCGGCACTGTCCTCATTCCCGAGGGCCTCATCGAATTCGTTCCCGAAATGGGCGCCCTCATCGGCGAACTCAACGAGACGCTTGCCCACCACGGCGACGCCTTCAACGCCCTGGAAACCCTCCCGCTAAAACGCGAATTCGTCGCCACGAAGCTCACTGCGGCCGCCTCCGCGCTCTACCGCAGCCTGCCGGATGACATTGCGAACCAACTCATCCTCGACCGCGATCCCCACGGCAATGTGCAGGTCGCCCGCATCGACCCCCAGCGCCTCCTCCTCGATCTCGTCGAAGCGCGCTTGAAGGAAATGAAAGCCGCCGGGACCTACAAAGCCAGCTTCTCGCCCCAGCCGCACTATTTCGGCTACGAGGGCCGCTGCGCCGTGCCGTCGAATTTCGATGCCGACTACACCTACACACTCGGCTTCACCGCCGCGCTCCTCCTCCGCGAGGGCCTCACAGGCTACATCTGCTCGGTTCGCGGCCTCACAAAACCCGCCGCCGACTGGCAAGCCGGGGGCATTCCCATGGCCCAAATGATGAATATGGAACGCCGCCACGGCAAAATGGTCCCGGTCATCAAAAAAGCCCTCGTCGAACTCGACGGCCCCGCCTTCAAGGAATTCGAAAAACACCGCGCCGCCTGGGCCAAGGAAACCCAATACGCATTCCCCGGCCCCATTCAATACTTCGGACCGGCTGAAGTCTGCGACCGTCCGACCATCACCCTCTCGCTCGAAAGCGCAGCCCAAGCCCATTAATCCAAAAAACAAGCCACACGGCTGTTGACCCGTGCCCGAATCTTTGGTGTAACTCCACGCCTCTAAAAAAACGCCATGCCAAGCCCAGAAAAACCAAGCAGTTCCCTGTTCATCCAAACAATCAACCGCTATGTGCCCGAAGTCATGCAAACCATGGTGGGCCTCTCCGCCACGCCCGGCGCAGGGATTGAAAACTACCCCCAGCCCTCGAAACTCAAGGGCGTGACAGGAGCGATCGGCTTGAGCGGCAAGGTGAATGGTATCGTTTACACCGCCTACTCCGAAGGCCTCAGCAAACATGTCGCCGAGAAAATCCTCGGAGGCGCGGCAGGCGAGCAGGATGTCTCGGATGTCGTGGCCGAGCTCACAAACATGATCACCGGCAACCTCAAGTCCACCCTCTGCGACATGGGTTTCAACTGCACCCTCAGCATCCCCAGCGTGATGCGGGGCGATGAAATTTCCGTTTCCGCCAAGAATGCCACCATCTGCGTGGGCAACGACTACGCCATCGAGGGATCCCCCGACTCGCTGCGTGTTGTGGTCTTTGCCGCATTGGAAAATTAAAAAAAACTTATCACATGAGCGCACCTAAAATTCTCAGTGTCGACGACAGTCGCATGATCCACACCCTCATCAACAAAGGCTTCGCGCCTTACGATGTCCAAATGGTCTTCGCCAGCAACGGAGCCGAGGGACTCGAAGTCGCGGCCCGCGAAAAACCCGATGTCATCCTCCTCGATGTCACCATGCCGGTCATGGATGGCGTCGAGTGCCTTGGAAAACTCAAGGCCGATCCCGCACTCAAGGACATTCCCGTCATCATGCTCACCGCCGAGGCGGGCAAGGAGAATGTGCTCAAAATCGCCAAAATGGGCGTGCGCGACTACATCGTGAAGCCATTCACCGAGGCGAATGTGATCGACCGCGTGTCGCGTCTGGTCACCCTCAATCCGAAATCCGCCGCCGCAGCGCCCGCGCCGGCCGCAGCCGCCGCACCTGCGGCCAAAAAAGCCCGCACGGCCACCGATGCCATCAAAATCCTCGTCGTGGACGAGCATCCTGCCATTGCGGAATCCATCGCCAAGGCGGTCTCCAAGCGTGGCTGGAAGGTCGTGAGCTGCCCCGGGCCCGCCGAGGCCCAGCCTCACATCGCCACCACAGTCGCAGCCGATGAAACCCCGGATGCCATTCTCGTGAGCCTCGCCTTCCCGGGCAAAGGAGCGCTCAAGTTTTACCAGTCCGTCCGTATGAACCCGGCATTGAAGAGCGTGCCCCTCATCGGCCTCTCGGTGAAAACAGCCACCTTCGACCAAAACGAGGCCAAGGAGACCGGCTATGCGGCGATCTTCACCAAGCCACTCGAGCTCGGCGAACTCCCCGACCGCGTCGCGCGTGCCATGGATCTCGACATCACCCCCATTTTCTACGGCAGCGAGGGCGATTGCCAGGTGGTCACCATCCCGCAGGACCTCTCGGAGACAGGCAGCGTGGACCTCACCCGCCAGTCGCGGAAGAAAATCGCCGACTTCGTGAACGCAGGCTTCGCCAAGCTCATCATCGACCTCACCGGCGTGTCGAAATTCGAAATCCCGATCATCCGCACCGTGGTCTCGATCATCCACGAGTGCAACAATCTCGGAATCGAGTGGCGGGTCGTCGGGGACGATCCGGATCTCTCCAACCTGCCGACCATCATTTCCACAAACCTCAAGGTCGCGGCGCTGAAAGAGCTTCCGAATCCCTTCCCCAACACCGCGCCATTGGAGATTCACGCGAACAGGGCGGCGGCGGCAGCGGCATTCTAAGCCCAGCCGCGCCTTCAAACGCTCCTGCTCCCGCCGCGCCTCATGACACTGAGCCTCGCCACCACGCACCACGCATCGAGGGATTCCCAATTGCTCGGATTCAGCTCGTGCGGCCGTCAATACGCTTGCGACCTGCTCTGGGTGAAAGAGGTCTTGCGCAGCCCGATCGTCACGCCCGTGAGTCTGGCCGCATCGTATGTGCGCGGCGTCGTCCACCTGCGCGGGCAGATTCTGACGGCGTTGGATCTCGAAGACCGCTTGGGACACCCCGCCTCGGACTCCAAGCCGACCAGCCGGTGTATCGTCTTCAAAACCGCCAACGACCTCTCCCGCTTGCCACATCCTCCGGAAAACCATGACATGGCGGACTCCGATCCCACCGGCCTTCTGGTGGATGGCATCGGCGACATCCTGCCTCCAGGCACACGCGTGCTGCCTGCGCCACCCGAGGCCCTCAGCGGACTCGACACCCGCTTCGTGGCGGGAGTCATCAGCTCCGATCAGGGCCTCATCACCGTCCTGCAAATCGGCAATCTGGTTTCGATTTCGGAAGCCAAGAAAAACGCGGCATGAAGACCAAAACCCAAAAGGGAACCCTCAAAATCACCCCCGCAGGCCCCGTCAATGCATCCACCCTCGATTCGGCGGCACCGGAATTTTTGGAGAGCCTTAAAAAAGCGAACGGCGCCATGCCGGTGGAGATCGATCTTTCAAACACCGAATCGGCCGATTCGGGAACCATCAAGTTCCTCCTCGCGGCCGCCAACGATTGCCGCCAGCGCAGCCTGACTCCCGGCGTCCGCGCCACCGGCGGAACTGCCGACCTGCTGCGAATCTTGAACATGGATCGACACCTCAACCTCATCGCCGGGGAGGCCTCCAAATGAACGCCGACCAGGAAATGCTGGACCTCTTCGTTCAGGAGTCGAGCGAACACCTTCAGGCGCTCGAAACCGATTTGATCGCCTTGGAATCCAATCCCGCCGACAATGCGCGGCTGAACAGCATTTTTCGCTCGGTTCACAGCATCAAGGGCGCCTCGGGATTCTTCGGATTCGATCCGATCGTCAAACTCGCCCATGTAATGGAGAGCGTGATGTCGCTCCTCCGCGACGGGACGATCCTCGCCGACCAGTCGATGGTGAGCCTCCTCATCTCGACATCTGACAAACTGAATCTCATGCTCGCCCAGGCCGATCGCGCGGCCGAGGTTCCCTGTGCGGGCGAAATCGCCGGCCTGCGGGCGATCCTTGATGCCCAATCCGGAATTGCCGAAAAACCGGCGGCGACCTCTGCCCCGGCCCCCGCTCCCCGGCCTTCGGCGGGTGCTGCGGATTCCCTTCCCGACGCGTCGTTGGCGGACTTTGCCTTTGAACCCGCAAGCCTCGTTGAGGGTTTGAAGCACGGCCAAAATTTTTACATCGTCCAAGCAAATATCGCCGCCGAAATCGAAGCCCAAGGCCAATCGCTCGAGCATTTCCTTTCCGAGTTGGCATCCCTCGGCACCTTGATTTCCGCCCACACTTCCCTCCCGGAGGAAACCGGCCTCGCGGAGTGCCAAAACACGGATGTCAATCTGGGCTTGTTTTTCACAACGGCACTCGAGCCGTTCATCCTCTCCGGCGCACTTGGCCTCGCGGAGGAAAACATCCTCCAACTCGATTCCTCCAAGCTCGGCGAGTGGGTGAAATCGAATCCCGACCGCGTGGAGCCGGTTTCCGTGGCCACAACGCCACCGCCTGCCGAAGAGGTTTCCCAGAGTTTGGTCCCCGCGACCTCGACCGTGGCCACCCAGATCCACCAACCACCGGCCGAAACGACTCCCGCACCCACGCCGATCGATCCAAAGCCCTTGCCCTCAGCGCGGCGCAAACCGGAGGAAACCATTCGCATCAGCGTCGGCCTCCTCGATTCCCTCATGAATCTCGCCGGCGAGATGGTCCTCGGCCGCAACCGCCTTCTGCGCATCGCCGGCCGCTCGGATCACGGCACCGAAAGCTCCGAGATGCAGTCGGTCGTGCAGGAGATCAGCTCCGTCACATCCAACCTGCAGGATACTATCATGCGTGCCCGCCTGCAGCCGGTGGGAGGGCTTTTTGGAAAATTCACCCGCATCGTCCGCGACCTCAGCCACAAGCTGGAAAAGGAAATCCAACTGGAAATCTTCGGTGACGATGTGGAACTCGACCGCACCCTCCTCGAGGGCCTCTCCGACCCGCTCACCCACCTCGTGCGCAACAGCGTGGACCATGGTATCGAGTCTCCCGCTGCCCGCGTGGCCAAGGGCAAGAAGTCCTGCGGCACAGTCCGCCTCTCCGCCGCCCACCTCGCCGGCCGCGTCCAGATCGAAGTCCTCGACGACGGCGGCGGCATGGATCCCGAACGCCTCAAGGCCAAGGCGATCGAAAAGGGCGTCATCACCACCGACCAGGCGTCCCGCATGACGGATTCCGATGCCCTTCAGCTCATCTTCGCGGCGGGATTCTCCACAGCCGCCGCCGTGAGCGACATCTCGGGCCGTGGCGTGGGCATGGATGTCGTAAAAACCAATATCGAAAAACTCGGCGGCCATGTGGAACTCGACAGCCGCCTCGGGCAAGGCACACGCATCATCATTCGCCTCCCGCTCACCCTGGCCATCGTTCCCGCCCTCATCGTGGGCTGCCGTGGCATCAACTACGCGCTTCCGCAAATCAATGTGGATGAAATCGTGCACCCCGGCGAGGAATACCCCATCAAGGCGATGGGTGACGCGCGCGTTCTCGAGTTGCGCGGCCAACTCCTCCCCGTCGTCGATCTCTCCGAGTTGCTCGGCCATCCACCCAAGGAATCCGCCAAACACGAAACATTCGTGGTTGTCTTGAGGTTGGACCACTTCGCCTACGGACTCATCGTGAACGAAATCATCAGCAACGAGGAGATCGTGGTGAAACCCCTCGGGCGCCACCTCCGCTCGGTGGGATTCTACTCCGGCGCGACCATTCTCGGCCAAGGCGAGATCGCCATGATTCTCGACCCGAACTCGATGGCCCAGGGCCGCATTTCCGCATCGCAAATCGCACTCGCCTCCTCGAAAACCGCCGAGGCCACTTTGGGCGATTCAAGCACCGAGCGCGTGCTCATTTTCCAGGAAAGCGAAGGCGAGTTCCTGGCCATCCACCTCACCCGCGTCATGCGCGTCGAATCCGTCTCGGCCGACGACATCGAACGCATCGGCCCGATGGAGTGCCTGCGCAAAAACCACGACTCCACCCTGCGCCTGGTCCAACTTTCCGAAATCCTTCCGATCCATCCACCGGCCGAACGCAAAAAGGAATTCTTCCTCATCGTGCCACGCCCGCCCTTCGAGGGCATCGGCATCATCGCCTCCCGCATCGTGGACTCCGTGGACCTCTCGGAGGCCCAAATCGACAGGTCCACCTTCCAAGCCAGGGGACTCCTCGGGAGCGCCGTGCTCTCGGACCGCCTCTCGCTCGTCCTCGACCTGGACACCATCGCGGAAATGCTCAACTCCCCCGGCGACCAACCTTCCCTCTTCGCGCAGGGCCATTTCCTGCTCACAGCAAACTCGCAAAAACAGACAAGCCACACACCACAAAACCTGAAACAGCTGCCTCCAGCCAGAGAACAAACAACCCTCACCCGCTAAAAAAACAAAATGAAAATCAACCTATCCACCCGAATCATTCTCAGCATGGCCATTGCGGGCCTGATTCCGTTGCTCGGTCTCGTGGCGCTCGCCATCAAGGAGGCGAATACCATTTCCAAGATGGCCTCAGAGGAAATGCTAACCCTCGCCACGAACTGCATGGAGACCATCGAGCGGAACCTTTTCGAGCGCTATGGTGATGTCCAAGCCTTCGCAACCAACCAAATCGTGCAGTCTCCCAATTGGAAAGACCCAGGTGTCAACTCCACTTTGGTCGAAGCCATCAATAATTATGTGCGCCTCTATGGAATCTACTCGCTCAGCATGGTCCTCGACCAGGACGGCCGCGTGGTGGCTGTCAACACGGTGGACGCCAAAAACAAGAAGCTCGATACCGCCTTTCTCATCGGCAAGGATTTCTCGCACACCGAATGGTTCAAGGACTGCAAGGAAGGCCGATTCACGAAAAGCGACATTCTCAGCGGCACGGTTGTCAGCGATGTCGCACAGGACTCCGATGCCAGCACCGTCTTTGGTCCGGAAACCCTTGTGATCGGCTACTCCGCGCCCATCCTCGGAAATGGTGGCGAGTTCCGTGGCGTATGGCGAAATCTCGCTGACTTCACCCTCGTCGAGGACATCATTCGTGCATCCTACGCCTCCCTGGAAAAACGGGGCATCAAATCCGGCGAGATCACGCTCGCCAATCGCCAAGGCACTTTGCTCGCGTTCCTCGAACCATCGCTCTCCGGCACCATGGACTTCAAACGCGCCGAGTCCGGCGCTCTCAAAAAGACCAAAGAAGATCTCGGAACCGACTCCATCAAACAAGCCGCTCAAGGCAAGGAGGGCTCCATGCGTGAGGTTTGCCCTGATAAAAATGTCTGGCAGATCACAGGATTCACCAAATCCCAAGGCGCACTGGGCTACCCCGGCCTGGGTTGGATTATAACCGTGAGCGTGACCGAGCAGGATTTGCTCCATCGCGTGCATGAGATCGCCTACGGCATGGGAGCTGCCGCTATTTTGATTTTGCTGGTGGCCGCTTTCTTCATCGGTCGCTCGATCAGCCACCCAATTGTCGCCTGCTCGCGCGAAGTGCAAAAACTTGCGCAAGGTGATCTCACAGGAGGCGTCCATCTCAAGCGCAACGACGAGTTGGGCGCACTCGCGAATTCGGTGGATACCTGTATCGAGAACCTTCGCAAGATGGTGCAGGAGATCACACACACTTCCGAGGCCCTCACCGAATCCGCCTCGATCCTCACCGAGACCGCGAACTCCCAGGCCGCAGGTGCCGAGCAAACCAATGTCCAAGCCCACACCGTGGCTGCCGCAGGCGAGGAGTTGGCGATCAACTCGAAGTCCATGACCGTCTCCGCCGGGGAAATCAGCCAGTCCTCCACAACCGTTGCCGCCGCCGTCGAGGAGATGTCCTCATCCATCCAAGAGGTCGCGCGCAATTGCACCCAGGAATCCGAAATCGCCCGCAAGGCCGATATGCAGGCCCGCCAGACACGCGACCTCATGATCAAACTCGACGAGTCCGCACGCCAGATCGGCAAGATCGTGGAACTCATCAACCAGATCGCCGAGCAAACAAACCTCCTCGCGCTTAATGCCACGATCGAGGCCGCCAGCGCAGGCGAGGCCGGCCGTGGATTCGCTGTCGTCGCCAACGAGGTGAAGGAACTCGCCCGCCAGTCCGCCGCCGCCACGCACGACATTCGCCTTCAAGTCAACCTCATCCAGGAAAACACCGCGAATTCGATGGAGGCGATCGACGATGTCGCCAAGGTCATCGAGCAGGTCAGCCAGATCGCTTCCAGCATCGCCGCCGCCGTGGAGGAACAATCCGCCACCACATCGGAAATCGTCCGCTCGCTGCACAATGTGACCTCTTCCACCAAGACGCTCTCGGAGAATGTCAAAAACGCCTCCTCCGGCGCGGACGAGGTTTCCCGCAACATCCACGGTGTATCCCAAGCCGCCAGCGAATCCGCCAAGGGTGCGTCCCGCATCAGCAGCAGCGCGGGCGAACTCAGCCACCTCGCCGGCTCGCTCGGCCAGTTGGTCAACAAATTCAAACTGTAAGCCGCTCCGCTCCTGCCCATGCGAATCCTCGTCGTTGACGACTCGGCCCTCTACCGCAAGCTGCTCGCGGAAGCCGCCTCGTGCCTTCCGGAAGCGGAGGCGGTGGCCGTCTCCGGCGGCGAGTTGGCCCTCAAGCGCCTCGAGTCCGAGTCCTTCGACCTCGTGCTGCTTGATGTCTTCATGGAGGGGATGAACGGCCCGCAGGTGCTGGAAAAAATCAAAGCCACCCACCCCAGGCTGCCTGTGGTGATGGTGAGCGGTGCCACTGGCCGCGACACGGAAATCACTCTGGGCTGCCTGGCCAACGGGGCGATTGATTTTATTCCCAAACCAGCGGGCTCCTCGTTCGAGGCGGGCATGGAAACCCTGAAAGAGGATATCCGCAAGGCGGCATCCCTCGCCCGCTTGCGCTCGACGGCGGCTGTCGTTTCAAAACCCGCAACAGCACCCGTTCCGCCCGCCGCTCAATCCCTGCTCAAGCGCCTCCAGCCACCACCCTTTCCGGAACTCCTCCTCATCGGCGTCTCGACCGGCGGCCCGCTCGCACTCTCCAAGATTTTCCCGCTCCTCTCGCCGAAAATCCCTGTGCCCATACTCATCGTGCAACACATGCCGCCGGGCTTCACCAAATCGCTCGCCGAGCAGTTGGACAAATCAAGCCCGCTCACCATCAAAGAGGCCTGCGAAGGCGACATTGCGACCCCGGGCGAGGTTCTTTTTGCAGCAGGGGGATATCACATGGAAGTCCACCGCAATGCCGATGGAAAATTCCAAGTCCATCTCACCAGCACCCCGCCGGTGCATTCCTGCCGTCCCTCGGTGGATGTGCTTTTCGACTCCGCCGCGAAGTGCAATCTCCGGGGCGCGGTATCCGTCATCCTCACCGGCATGGGCACGGATGGTGCGGATGGTGTCGCCAACTTGAAGGCGGCCTGCCCCGTTTGGTGCATCGCGCAGGATGCCCCCACCTCCACAGTTTATGGCATGCCGCAAGCCGTTGCGCAGAGGGATTTGCATGACGAAATCCTGCCCCTCCCTGAAATCGCCCCCCGCCTCAACAAAATCTTCAGACTCTAAAGACCGGCGAACACCCAGGGCCCCATGTTTGATTTCTCCAAAAACCCGAGCCAACTCGCCCTCCTCTCCCGGTATGTGGCCGAGGCTTGCTGCATTCACCTCGGCGAAGAAAAACGCTACCTCTTCGAAGCCCGCCTCGGCACGATCATTTCCGAAAGCGGCGCCCGCGACATCCCCGAGTTCATCTCGCTCGCCAAGGCCGACACCACAGGCCGCCTGCGCGACAAAATCATCGACTCCATGACCACCCACGAGACCTATTGGTTTCGCGACACACGCCCGTGGGAGGCCTTGGAAAAATCGCTCCTCCCGGAGCTTGCCGCCCAGTTGCGCAGGGGGGAAAAATCCCGCATCCGCATCCTGAGCGCGGCTTGCTCAAGCGGGCAGGAGCCCTACTCCATCGCGCTGCTGCTGCACAAACTCAAAGCCGATGGATTGCTCGAGGGCGTGAACCTCTCCGCTTTCGAGATCATAGGCTTCGACATCTCTCCCGGCACGCTCTTCCTCGCCTCCGCCGGACGCTACAGCCAGCTCGAAATCTCACGCGGCCTCCCGGAATTCTGGAAAAACAACTACTTCGAACCCACCGCATCGAACACATGGACACTCAAGCCGACCGTCCGCTCGATGGTGTCCTTTAAACGCAAAAATCTGCAGGACGACCTGAACAGCCTCGGCGTCTTCGATCTCGTGCTCTGCCGAAATGTGGCCATCTACTTCGAGGAACATTTCAAACGCGACCTCTTCGACCGGCTGGCCCAGATCATTTACCCGCACGGCCGCCTCATGCTCGGCGGAACCGAATCCCTCCTCACCCACCCGCATGTCTTCTCGCCCGAGCAAGTGGGCGGTTCGTTTTTTTACAAAAGAAAAGCCTGACCTGAACAATCCTCGACACACCCATGGCCACCCAACAAATCCAACCCGCCGCCAACACCAAAAACGATTCTTTCGACAACTGGATCGAAAGCATCCGCCACCTGTCCAAGAGCATCTCGAGCAAGATGAACAACTCGCTCCGGCAGATCGATGACATCAACATGCGCGTGCGGTTGCTTTCCTTCAACGCACAGATCCAAGCCGCCAAGGCCGGCGATGCGGGCCGCACATTCGCCGTCGTCGCCAACGAAATCGGCAACCTCTCGACCAACACCGCCCAGGTCGCCGAAGGCCTCGCCGAGGAGACAAAACACGACATCAACCAACTCTCGGAAATCAGCAGCAAACTCGATTCCGTCGTGCGCGGCGGCCGACTCGTGGACCTCGCCCTCACAAACATCGACCTCATCGACCGCAACCTCTACGAGCGCTCCTGCGATGTCCGCTGGTGGGCCACCGACTCGAGCGCGGTGGACGCCCTCACCAAGCCGGGCCCGGACTCCTCGCGCCATGCCTGCGAGCGCCTGGGCGTGATCCTGAACGCCTACACCGTCTACTACGATATCGTGCTCTGCGACCTCAACGGCACCGTCATCGCCAACGGCCGCTCCGGAAAATACAAATCCATCGGCATGAATGTGGCCGCCAACGAGTGGTTCCGCAAAGCCCGCAACTCCGCAAGCGGCGATGATTTTGGATTCGAAACGGTCCATCCGTCTCCATTGGTTCAAGGCCAGCACATCCTCGCCTACTCTTGCGGCGTGCGCCGCGAGGGACAGGCAAACGGCGAACTCATCGGCGTGCTCGGCATTCTTTTCAATTGGGAGGCCCTCGCCCAGACCATCGTCCAACGCACCCCACTCTCGCCGTCCGAAAAAGAAAACACGAGGGTTTGCATCATCGACAACACAGGATACATCCTCGCCGACACGAAAAATGCGATCCTCAAGGAACGCATCAACATCTCCCACCTCGAATCCATCATTCTTCAAGGCAAAGGATTCACCATTTCCGAACTCCATGGAACCCCGACCCTCTTCGCCGTGGCCACCGCGCCGGGATACGAGACCTACTCGACAGGCTGGCACTCCATCATTATTCAAAGCCTCAACTCTTGAGATTGCACAGAACACCGGACGACACTATTTTTCCAGAGTCCCACCCTATTTTATGAAAATCCTCGCCGTTGACGATTCCATGCTGATTCGACGCATCGTGGCCTCCGCCGCATCGGTGATCGGTGCCGAATGCGAGGGCGCACCGGACGGATTGATCGCACTTGGAACCCTCGAGGCGGACCCCGCCGGCTTCTCGCTCGTCTGCCTCGACTGGAACATGCCGAACATGAACGGCCTGGAATTTCTCACCCGCATCCGCGCCGACGAGCGCTGGAAGGCCCTCCCCGTCCTCATGCTTACCACCGAGGGCAGCCGCGATGCCATTATCACAGCCATCAAAGCCGGTGCCACAGCCTACATGACCAAGCCGTTTTTCGAGAAGGATCTCACAAATAAAATGCTCGATTGCCTCGGCATGGGCTTCGAGTAGCAGACGCAAAATGAGGCGGTTTCTTATCCCGGTTTTCCTGACGCTGGCGGTCTGCCACACCGCGCTCGCCGGTAAAACACCCTCCATCGACGCCCGCAAGACGCAGAAACTCTTCGCCTCCATCGGAAAAGAAGTCGCCGTGCGCGGCGTGGTCGTCTCTATCGGAAAAAGCAACGCCGACAAAATCCGCTTTCTCGATTTCACCACAGACCGCGACCACGGCTTCGTGGCCGCCATCTTCCCGGCCGCCTACAAAGCCCTCGGCGATCTCGAAAAATACAAAAGCCAACGCGTCGAAGTGCGCGGAACCCTGGAAGCCTACAAAGCCAAGACACAAATCAAGGTGACCAAGGCAACGCAGTTAACAATCCTCCCTCCAAAATAGCGACGCACGGGCGTCTCGCTGCGAGACTGCCTTTGACAATCCAAAACCCCGGACATTGGCGTCATACCGAAATTTCCTCTCTTCTGGACTTTTGGAGCGTGGCGCGGCAGCGCCCGGACCGGTCTCGGGGATCGCGCCCGCCCCGGGCGCCGTCGGGTGCGCCTCGCGCCCGATATCCAGAAGTTCAAGCGGCCTCCGGCCGGATTTTTCCAATCGCCCCGCGAGGGCTCGTGGCGGTGCGCCGGGGGCGGGCGCACTCCCCAGGACTTTCCGCAGATACTGTCACCACGAATTGTCCATATCCTATCCGCACACCGACATCAATTGCCCGCCTCTTTCCAACCATCGTCTGGCATGGCGCGTTTCATGAATTGATCGAACAGCGGGACGGTGAAAGCGGTGTCCCCATGGCTCGGGCTCCAGATCATTCCTTTCAAGATGAGTTGGCTTCGGGTCGGCGCGAGGTTGGAAACATTGCGCCCGAGCATG
Organism: Spartobacteria bacterium; assembly: GCA_046093785.1. GTDB lineage: Bacteria > Verrucomicrobiota > Verrucomicrobiia > Chthoniobacterales > Terrimicrobiaceae > UBA967. Next base: position 4,863 of record JBJTGE010000163.1, on the reverse strand, counting down.
CTGGCGATATCCCCGGAACGGTGGGGTCCCGGACCGAGTTCGGCCATCGCCCTCAAATACCGCTTTTCCAAAGGGGTCAACCGGTCGAACCTCACACGAAAGAAACCATGGTCCATCGCGGCCACGACGATGGCTGTGGCGTTTTCGACATTGGCCTCGGTGATGGGCGAGGAGTCCGCCACCTCCCAGGCATGCTTGCCCCACTCTTGAAGGAAATAGGGATAACCTTGCGTCTCCCGGACGATGCGATCCAACGCCGCCTCCTCGAACCGGACACCTTCATCCTCCGCCGGCTTCCTGAGGGCTTGCTTGGCTGCCGACTCCGTGAGAGGGCCGATAGGGAGAAAATCAAAAAGGCGTTCGACAGTTAAGCGGCCCAACGACAGTGGCGGAGTTTTTAAAAGATTATTCCGATCTTGAGGAGGATGATATTCGTGCTGCATTTGCGTTTGGTGCAGGGCAAGTCGTTCGAAACGATTTGAATCTCTTGTCGCGGCATGAGGTTCTTGGTCGATGCGCAGTTACCCAGAATCCTCGCGGAAGAACTTGTCAAGAACGGACATCATGCTATTCACACTCGTGACTTGCCGCTTGAGAACCATACTTCAGACGAAGAAATTAGGCAGATTGCGGATCGCGAAGATATGGTTGTAGTATCTTTTTGCGCCTCTTCGCGGCAAAATCTTTCTCGTCCCTCGTCCCTCATCCCTCGACCCTCGACCCTCGACCCTCGACCCTCGACTCTCGACTCAGCAAAATAGCCGAAAAAAAGCACAAAATTCACAAAAATAGAGTCGAGCGTCCAGCGTCGAGGGCCTTCCGGTTTGCTTGCCGCCACTCGCCACTCGTGCCATGTCCTTAGCAATTAAAGTCGATAACCTCTCTAAAAATTACTGCTGGCCGTGATCAATCGCCAGATGCTGGATCCGATATCCCCTTGACTTAATCGCAGCCATAGCTAAATAAAGCCATATGCATAGAACTACCATCTTGCTTCCTGAAGATCTTTACAAGTCGGCTGGAAGAGAAGCGCGATCTATGGGCGTTTCCTTGGGGGAATTAATCCGCCGCCGATTGGCTGGCTCGCCGAAGCGCACTGAACCGATGCGTTCGTTTTTTTCGCGAGAACCTTGGACTCAAGAGGCCGCAAAAGATTTATCGAGCAACCACGATAAATATCTCTACGAAACTTGAGAGCGCTTTTTATCGATACAGGAGCTTTTTTGGCCAAGGAGATCACTTCGGATCAGCATCATGAACAAGCAGTGGAGTTTTGGAATCGTATCCAAGTGGAAGAACCCGTGATCTATTCATCCGAGCATATTCTTGACGAAACAGCCACATTATTGGCGCGAAGAACCAGTTATGCTTGGTCTGCTGAATGGGGGCGTGACGTGCTTGGTGCCGGAGTTCATCTTTTGGCAACAGAAGAAGGGGATTTGCTGGAAGCATTCGCGCTCATGAAAAAATTTGCCGATCAAGCCGTTTCTTTCACAGATTGTATTTCCTTTGTGTTGATGAAAAAGGTGGGTTTGCGAGATGTCTTTGGTTTTGATAGGCACTTCGCCTTGGCAGGCTTTCGAGTATGGCCAAATTCTCAATGACTTCTCGCGCCTCTTTGCGGCAAAATAGTTTTATAGCCACGAAAAAGCACAAAATTCACAAAGATGGAGTCGAGCGTCGAGCGTCCAGAGTTGAGAGTTCTTCATGGCTTCCTGCTCATAATAAGCTACCCGTTACCTTCACTTTCAGAATCTCAGCCTTTCAGCTTTTCTCCACCCTCCCATTACAAGTTACTCGTTACAGCTACGGACAGTCATCACGCCGTAGCTGCGCAGCGCGGAGCCGGACCGCCCCATTCGCAAAGCGAATACATCCCTCTCAGCCATCCGTGTTAATCCGATCAATCCGTGGTTAATTCTTCTCCAATTGTGCCCCGCCCGTGGGTTGCTAAAAAACTCCTTCACTGATGTCAAATTCGCAGCAATCTTCTAATCTCTCTCTTCCGATGAGCAATCTTAAGGGGTTACCCGATGCGTTGAATCGCGACAAACCGCGTTGGAGGGAGTCCCAAAGGAAACTCCCCATAGCTGCCAAGGTGGCGCTATTAGGTCAAATCATTTTAGAAACCTTGGAGTTGGAAAAAATTAAAAAGCATGCAAAAAGTTTGTGATGTTTTGGAGAAGTTATTGGCTTGTGGTGTCATCCAAAAATACGCCATTGGCGGAGCTACTGCCGCAGGCTTTCACGGGGAGCCATTGGCAACTCGGGATATCGATGTGTTTTGTTACTTGGATGTGCCGGATGGTGCGCTTTTAGTAACACTCGACCCAATATTCAAGAAACTCGCTGAATTTGGTTACACCAACTTTGAAGAGGAGGGAATTCTTATTCATGGATTTCCCGTGCAGTTTCTTCCAGTTTCAACACCACTGGAAACAGAAGCCGTGGAGAATGCCATTGTCCTGACCTGGGAGGAGCATACCATTCGAGTCATGTCTCCAGAGTATTTGGCGGCGATTGCCATGGCTGTTGGTCGCCCGAAAGATCGAGCCAGGTTGGTTTACCTTTGTTCACTGCAAAATTTTAATAAGGGAAAATTTACCGATATTATTCAGGGCCATGGTTTATTGGAAACTTGGTCAGCATGGGCCAAAGGGCTTGGGTTATTGGAAAGTTAGCCACGTTTCCCCAATTTTTAACCACCAATCAGCACGAATAAACACGAATAAAATGCCACCGGCAAAGCCGAGAGGGAGTCCCCGGGCTTTCACCCGTTACAAGTTACTCGTTACAGCTGCGGACAGTCATCACGTCGTAGCCGCGCAGCGCGGAGGCGGACCGCCCCATTCGCGCAGCGAATGCCTTCCTCTCTGCGATCCGTGCCCATCTTGGAAATTTGACTCGCTGCGCTCACCCTTTCAGGGCTGCCTTCGGCACTCTGTCTCGCTTCGCTCGGCTGTGGTTTAAAAATTCGCTTTTCATTCTAACCCCCAAACCTTAATTTGGAATTTATGAGATTGTCGCAATCCATTTATACTTCCATCAAAAATCGGATACATCAATCCATTCCCGATGCAGATGTTTTTTTATTTGGTTCTCGGGTAGATGATTTTGGGAAAGGTGGTGATATTGACCTATTGCTTCTGACCAATGAGAGATTGCCACTGGTTTTCATGAACCGGATTCGCAGGCTCATCCTAAATGACATAGGTGAGCAAAAAATTGATTTGGTAAACTTTAGAAAAGTCGATAATCATCCCTTTAAGAGTTTGGCTTCCCATCCATGATTCTGTCGATTCTCGGCAGTCATAGACAGGCACTACAGGGTGGCCGGCGGCTCCAAGAGCCATTGCCAAACTGGCGTCTGGCGGAATTCATCGACGGTCTCCTTTCCGTCAAAACTGAGGATGCGCCCATCTTGGATGCCCAACTCGGCGAGCGCCTCGCGCAGCCCGGCGGTTTCCCTCTTGCGGTTTTGGTCGTGGATTTCCCAGCAGACTTGGATGGCCGAGACCGGCCGGTTTTCCTCGACCAGCACAAAATCGCATTCGCCTTTGTTGCGGAAGTAGAAGAATTCCTTGCCGCGCCGCCTCAACTCGATGGCGACAAGATTTTCGAGCATCTTGCCGCGATTGGCTGAAAAATTCACCGCCAGTTGCTTGAAGCCGGTGTCGAGGAGGTAGCACTTCACTAAATTGGCGGTCCGTTGGCGCTGCGAGTAGGCGAATTTCTCGGTGGCGATCACGAAGAACGCCTCTTGGAGGTGTGAAAGGTAGTTCGCGACAGTTCTCTTGCTGCTTTCGATGCCGCGTTGCTTGAGCGTTTTTGTAAAAGCGGAGATCGAAAACAACTCGCCGGCCTGATCCACCACATGGCGCATCATGGCGGAGAGCGTTTCCTTGGCCCGGATGTCGTAGCGCTCCAAAACTTTGTAATAGGTCGTCTGGTAATAGCCCTGCAGAAGCCGTCGCCGCTCCAGAGCGGATTCGCAGGCAACAACGCCGGGGAATCCGCCTCCGGTGAGGTAGTCCTCAAATGCCGCGATGATGCGCCCACGGGACTCGGTGTGAAGCATGGCCGTAGTGACTTGGATTTTTTTGAATCGCAAAAATTCCGGAAACGAGAACGGCAGCATGGCTAACTCCAAACAACGGCCGCGGAGTTCGGTGGACAGCTTCCGGCTGAGGAGTTTCGAGTTGCTTCCGCTGATGAGAATTTTGAAGGCGCGCCGGTTGTGCAGGGTTCGCACGACACGGCTCCAATCGGGCAATTGCTGCACCTCGTCCAAAAAAAGATACTCCGGCGCGTGCCCAGCCACTTGCTGAAAGGCGGTGAGCAACTCCCCCGCCGGATCCTTGCCCAGATACGGCAATCGGTAATCCTCGAAATCCACAAAGAGAATGCGGTCCCTCGCCACGCCGCGCTTTTCAATTAAGTCGCGTATGAGCTGAAAAAAGAAAAATGTCTTCCCTGAGCGACGCGGCCCCACCACGGCCAGAATCTCCGATAAATTCGAAACCTCTGGATGCACCGCCTCGCGATCGACCAACTCCGGCAACCGAAATTGCTCGAGCCATTCCCCGACGATTGCTTTGGCAGCTTCCGACATGCGAAATAGTGTTTCTCAAGGTAAACAAATAGTCAACAAAATGTTTTTTTAAATCAGGATTTCCAAAAAATCTGTAGAACCGCAATCAAGCATGATTGGCTGCTTCGCAGGTGGCGTGACCCTCGACTCCTTCATGAGTAGCGTAGGGAGGGAAGCCACGGGATGAGAGCACAAAGGCAATGACCGCTGACTTCCTTCCCCCTCATCAAACCGGACGTGCGGATTTTCCGCATCCGGCTTTCGCAGGGCGT
>JBJTGE010000162.1:0-2392 GCA_046093785.1 Spartobacteria bacterium | reverse complement strand
CTCCTCGCCCCAGCCGTCCTGATCGGCTTGTTTTCCGGAAAATTCCTCCTCGGCAAAATCAACCAGAAAGCCTTCGAGTGGCTTTTAATCAGCCTCTCCCTGCTCGGCGCGCTGAAGTTGATATTTTGATGCTTTTAAACCAACATCGCTGCGCTTCCTAGCACGCCCCCCCCCTGCTCGCCTGCCTCTACAAATTCATGAAAGTTCCGGAGAGGAACTGGCCAAAAACGGGCATGTGGTTTTGGTCGGCAAAAGATTGACCAAGTTCAAGTTGGCTCTTCGGGGGCGGGATGATCGCGAAATAGATTTCGCGATCATCTCGAAAACCACACGGCTGGGCGTGTTTCATTTTCGAGCCTTTCTCATTCTCGCTATGCAGGGTTTCTGAGCAAGACTGCACCAAATACATCAACCAGCGCGATGAAGGCTTCATTCAGTCGGCCTTTATTGAGGAAAATTAAAGCAAGCAATTCACCGATGACTTCAAGTCGAACAATTCTATCGAGGATGGAAAAAAGAATTGTAATTCCCTCAATACCCTTCCATATTTGGCTCATCAAACCCGCCGCGCCTCTGCTTGCATGCGTAATTCGGCGGGTCTTTTTTTTCGCCCCGCCGTAGTCCTGATGAAAGAAAAATCTGCATGATTTATTCCAAGGAGGCACTGAGTTTAGAGGAGCAGGCAGATCGACTCATCGGCCGTGGATTGATCGCGGATCGGGATGAATTGATCGGGCGGCTCAAGGTGGTGAACTATTACCGCCTGAGCGGATACCTCTATCCCTTTTGAATTCGGAATGCGGAGGGGAAAGTGGCAGAAGACTTCGCGCCGGGAACCAGTCTGAAAACGGTATGGAGGCGATACAATTTCGACCGGCGACTAAGGATCATCCTGCTGGATACGATAGAACGGATCGAGGTTGCCGTGCGCACGCGTTTCGTTTTTCACTTTGTTCAGGCTCACGGTCCATTTGGATACTTGAACGAAAAGAATCTTCCCGGCTTCAAGAAGCGCCCGCTTTGGAAGCGATGCTGGAGGAATCTCAAAGCCCTCGCCAAGCTGAGAGGACTTGAGCGACCTGATTATCAACAGTGGATCGGCAAGCTGCAGAACGAAAAGAAAAGGGCCAGCGACACCTTTGTGAAGCACTTCACAAAAACCTATGGGGATCACCACGAGCATTTGCCGCTCTGGATGGTCTGTGAATTGATGACCTGCGAAACAGCGCTCCAGCTGGTCTATGGAGTGGATCGGGATGTCCTCAAAGAAGCGGCAGCGGATTTCGGTTTTCCCGATGAACAACTTCTCTCTTGGACCAAGGCCATCTTCACGCTGAGAAACTCGTGTGCCCACCATGCCCGTGTCTGGAATCGGGCATTTGGCGTGAAGCCCTCGATCCCCGGAAAAAATAAAAATCCACAGTGGCATCTCCGCCCCGGCTTCGCTCCAGACCGGGTCGGCCTGCAACTGACGGTCTGCTATCATTGGCTCGGGAAGCTCAGCTCAACAACCCGGTGGAGAGACAGGCTGTTCACTCTCTTTGACGAGTATCCCGATATTCCTCTTGAAGAAATGGGACTGCCGGAAGGCTGGCGGACCCATCCACTTTGGAACCCAAGTTCATAAAACTCCATTTCGAGCCCAATCTTGATTACCAACTCCAGGCCATAGGGTCCGTCTGCGACCTCTTTCGCGGGCAGGGGATTTGCCGCACGGAGTTCACCGTCACTCAGGCTGGCGCCGATACCCAAGCGCGGCTAACCGCCTCACCATGCTCGACGAGGAGTTGCTGGCCAACCTGCACGCCATCCAGCTTCGCCACGGCCTCGCTCCCTCTGCCTCTCCCTGCTCGAAAGGGCTTTCCAGTCCGCACCGCCTTCGACATTCCTCCGTTCGGCCGATGCCCTCCACCTTGCTTGCGCGGCGGAACATGGCTTCAAGGAAGTCTATTCGAACGAGCGCCACTTCCTCGCTGCCGCACCATATTTCGGCTTGAAAGGCATCAATCCTATTGGCGGGACTGCCAAATGATTGAAGAAACAAGCGCCTCCTCGCTTCCACGAATTTTTTTCCATTCTCTCTAAAAAAACTCCACGGCACCTCGAAAGCCGCCGAGATACCATTCCATAAGCTCCTTACCACCGAAGAGCCAAAGCAGAGCGCCGAGCGCGAGGAATGGGCCGAAAGGACTTCTTACTCCGGCGCGGTCGCGCGCCAGGGCGATGCCGGCGAATCCCGCGATGGATCCGATGATCGATGCCGCGAAGAGCGTGAAGAGAACGGCCTGCCAGCCGAGGAAGGCGCCGATGCAGGCGATGAATTTCACATCCCCGAAGCCCATGGCCTCTCTGGGAATCACAACGGATTTCATTTTTCCCGTGATGCACTCGA
>JBJTGE010000161.1:0-2031 GCA_046093785.1 Spartobacteria bacterium | reverse complement strand
GGCATCCAGGACATGGGCGCCGAGGCGGACCATGTGGTCGTATTGCTGCCAGACCCAGCGCTTCGAGGCGATGCTCGGGTGGGCGAGGAGTTTTTCCAGCGAGGAGACGGGGTCGGCTTCGGGAACGCTGGCAAGGTCGAGGGGCTCGGGGGCCTTTTTGGGAGCGGCTTCGCGGGAGTAGAGCGGGGCTTCGTCGGCGAGTTGGCGGGCGGGGATTTCGACGGCGACATTGTCACCTTCGCGGACGCGCATCATGCCGTCGTCGTTGACCACGCCGACATGGGCGTAGGGGAGGTCCCATTTTTCAAAGATGGCGCGGACTTTGTCTTCCTCGCCTTTTTTGACGATGACGAGCATGCGCTCTTGGGACTCGGAGAGCAGGATTTCGTAGGGGGTCATGCCGGTCTCGCGTTTCGGCACGAGGTTGACATCGATCTCGACGCCGGTGCCGCCACGGCTGGCGGTTTCGCAGGTCGAGCAGGTGAGGCCCGCGGCGCCCATGTCCTGGATGCCCGCGACGCAGCCGCTGGCGAGGAGTTCCAGGCAGGCTTCGAGGAGGAGTTTTTCGCGGAAGGGGTCGCCGACTTGCACGGCAGGGCGGTCTTCCTTGGATTCCTCGGTGAGTTCGCGGGAGGCGAAGGCGGCTCCGGCGAGGCCGTCGCGTCCGGTTTCGGCTCCGACATAGAAAACGGGATTGCCCACGCCCTTGGCGGCTCCGCGGGCGATTTGCTCGTGCTTGAGGATACCGAGGCAGAAGACATTCACGAGCGGATTTCCCGAGTAGCTGTCGTCGAAATACACCTCGCCGCCGATGGTCGGGATGCCGATGCAATTTCCGTAGTGGGCGATGCCATTGACCACGCCGGCGAAGAGGCGGCGGTTGGTGGCAGATTGTTGGGAGTCGCCACGAATGTCACCGAAGCGGAGGGAATTCATCGAGAATACAGGGCGCGCGCCCATGGTGAAGATGTCGCGGATGATGCCGCCGACGCCCGTGGCTGCGCCTTGGAAGGGCTCGATGGCGCTGGGGTGGTTGTGGCTTTCCATCTTGAACGCGATGGCCCAACCGTCGCCGATGTCGATGACGCCAGCATTTTCCTCGCCCGCCTTCACGAGCACGCGAGGGCCAGTGACGGGGAATTTTTTCAGCTCGAGCTTCGAGTTTTTGTAGGAGCAATGTTCACTCCACATGACGGAGAAAACGCCGAGTTCTGTGAGGTTGGGTTCGCGGCCGAGGATTTTGAGGATGCGTTCGTATTCGTCGGGCGTGATGCCGTGCTTGGAGATGATTTCGGGTGTGATGGCGGGCATATTGGAAGAATTTTTAACCACGGAGAACGCGGAGAGCACGGAGGTGAAGAAGAGTTTTCAAATGGAAAGGCGTTTGATGCCGCTTTTGAGGAGCGGGACATTGAAGTTGACCAAGAGGCCCGTTCGGAGGTTGGAGAGTTTCAGGTAGGTGAGGACTTGGGCGGTGTGGACGGGGAGGAGTTGGTCGATTGATTTGAGTTCTACCAGGACTTTGTTTTCGACGATGAGGTCGGCGCGGAAACCACAATCGAAGGTGAGGTTTTTGTAGCGGACGGGGATTTCTTGTTGAGTGGTGGCGGAGAAACCTCGGTCGGCTAACTCGAATGCGAGGCATTTCTCATAAACTGATTCGAGTAGGCCAGGACCGAGTTCGCGATGAACTGTGATGGCTGCGCCAATGATGGCGTTCGTCAGGGAGTTGTTTTCAAACTCCTCCGTGCTCTCCGAGTGCTCCGTGGTTAACATTTCAACAAACTATCAAAGATCACTAATCCGTCGGTGCTGGCGAGGGCGGGGTCGCAAGCGCGCTCGGGGTGGGGCATGAGGCCGAAGACATTTCGGGCTTCGTTGCAGATGCCGGCGAGGTTTTCGCGGGAGCGGTGGGGGTTGGCGGCATCGGTGGTTTGGCCTTGGGCGTCGCAGTAGCGGACGAGGAGTTGGTCGTTCGCGTTGAGGGCGGCGAGGGTGGCTTCATCGGCGAAGTAGCAGCCTTCGCCGTGG
>JBJTGE010000160.1:0-7872 GCA_046093785.1 Spartobacteria bacterium | reverse complement strand
GAGTGCCACCGTGGCACCGCCGTGGGCATCGCCAGCACCGGCCTGCACTCCTTCGGTCCTGAGCAGCGCCGAGAACCGGTAGCTTTGCGAAGGCGAGAGTGCGATCGCTTGTTGCGCGAGCGCATACTCCGCCGGATTGGTTCTTTCATGATAGAGGGCGCGGGTCTGTTGGGTTCCTTGACCAACTGCTGATAGGAAACCGCTGCCAGCCGTCCATCCGGAGAGCCCTTCCTCAAATCCGGGGTTTGACACCACGGGCGCGGAAACCTTATCGGCTTCACCCTTGGTGTATCCCGCCAGGTCATCGGTTTTTTTGCAGCCTGCGAAGATCGAAGTAAGGGCGATGAGGCAGGCCATGCGGCCCATGGTTCGGGTGTGTAAGGATGATGCTTGCATGGTTGATGCGAATTTATGTTGGTGGCAGGGCTTAGCGTGGCTTTGTCAGCAATCACTCACTCCAGCACATCCGAGCAGATTTTCGGAATTGGCTGGGACGACCATCGCTAGGATGGCCAACACGAGCGAGGATGTGGTTTTAAGTTTCAAGTGAGTTTATCAGGTTTCAGGTTCCTGCATGTCCTACATTCGTGACTACTTTCTGTCTTGGCGGTCTTTGAGTTGGGTGACATGGAGGTGCGCAGTCTCGGTGCTAAACCACCGTTCGTGCGCCTGCGTGTAGAGGGTGCCGGCCTCGGGATACTCGGCGGGAAGCTTGTTGTAGTGTGCCCAGGCCGAATCGTAGGTCTCCAGCCAGTGCACGATCGCCGACCGGTCGTCGCGCGCTTCGGCATCCGACAGAAACACGATGGCACGGTAAATCTCGAAGAGCCGAAGGCCATACTCGGCCGATGCGATCGCGAATTTCCGGGTTTCCTCATCCGGCCAGACGATCCTGTGGGAAATGTCCACAATCTCCTTCCATAGCTTGATGGCCTCGTCCTTCTGAGCGAGATTCCTCGCGCGGGCAGTAGCATCCTTCGGCGTGACGGGCCAGGCGATGCCCGCATCACGGGTCCACCAGGGGTTCATGTCTCCGTGGGTGGAGTTTCTGCCGCGCACGACTGCTTCGGCCGACGCCAGGCAAAGCCTGCGGAAAAGGGGTGACTGATCCTTCGCGAGACCGAGGCGGTTCACCGCATAGCGGTGGAGGATGGACTCCTCGCTCTCGGCGGGATTGCCGGCCCATTGGGCCATGACCCAGGCATTCACATCGCACCAGAGCTCGTTGCCGATAAACGGTCCCTCCCAACCGCCTCCGCGGCTCCATGTCCAGACGCCTGCGAAGAGCACCGGCTTGCGCTCCACAAAATCTCGCAGGCTGCGGATTTTTGCCGTCGGCATGAAAGCATGTTCCTCGAAGCCTTCGATGACACCGTGTGCAATGTAGTTCGGGTAGGCGCCCTTGCCTTCATATTCGCGGGCGCACTGCACCTCGATGACCTGCGGGTGGCGCCCCTCGCCGATGACCTTACTGAACTCGTTCGACCGGTGAAAGTCTCCCTCACAATGCTTGACACCGATCTTCAGCTTCGGATGCGGTTCGATCGCGGCGCTGACCTTTTTGTATATCTCCAAGTCGCAATCGAAGGAGACCCAAGTCCGGAAAATGAGCGTCTTCCCGTGCTTGACGCAGATCTCCTCGCGAAGGAGTTGGATGAGCGGGATGATCGTTTTGTCGGCGTCGGTCTTGTTCAGGATGCTTCCGCGGTGATGGGGCGCATCCTCAAGGTAGGTTTCACCGATACGGACGACGAATCCCGCGAAATCCGGGAACTCCGTGAAAATCTGATTTACCATGGAACGCAGGAGTTCGTCGGTCTTCGGGTCAAGAGGATCGCCGAATGACTCCTCGATGCCGAAGCGTTCGATCAGGGCCTTGGGAAAAAGTACGAGATCGCCCATTGCGTAGGCTTCAACTCCAGCGGCCCTGCATTTTTGAAACTCCTCGCGGAGGCTCGCCGCCTTCTCGTCCACCCACTGGCGTCCCTCCGAGCCGGGGGGGAAAATCTGAGGATCCACGGATTCCCAGTTGATCGCCAGACTCGGAGAATCAAAAAGGAAGAAGACTTTGCCGTTGAACCCCATCTCCGCCAACACCTCCGGATCTTGGTATTTTGAAACATACCGTGCTTCGCCGGGGTTGTGGTGAACCATGTCGAGAATGAGCTTTGAGGGTGCGGTGGAATTCATGAAAGGGCGATTATAGAGACGTAAAAGTGAAAGCGGGCTACAGATCCAGATCGGGGCAAATTCCTTCACATCCCTCCCGGATCTTTGGCAAATGTCAAAATGCGTTCCTCTCCAGGGGCAAGCCGCTCGCGTGTTGCGTTGAGCAGCACATTTTCGGCAAGCGGTTTCATCGCCTCACTGCTGCTTTCCGCCAAAATCACAACCGATGCGACAAGCGCGGTCGGATTGTATATTCGCACGGCGAAACTGGTTGCTGAATCAGAAACAATCTCCGCTTCAACATTATCGAATGCAATTGCAAGCGCCTTTTCCGGTTGCACATAAAGACCGGGAATTTCAATTGTGGTCAACATCAGGGATGTCTCTGCCCAGGTCGTCAGCAGGAGGGTCTCACCGATGCGGTTCTCCCCCTCCCAATCGGTCAGGTTGACCCGTTCGCACATTCGCCCAAAGACCGCTTGTCCGAGAGGATTCTGCGGATGGGGGAGGTACTGCGGGATGTTGTGGGCAATATCAAAGAGCATATCCAGATGGGAACGGTCGCCAGTTGCCCGGAATAGCTTCAGCAATCCCAGACCTGAATAAGTACAAAGCCCTGGCGCCGCATGTTTGTTCTGGGTGTTGGCATAAACTGCTCCGGTTGAAAGGATGCCTGCCTTTCCAAAAGTGGAGCCTGGCGGAAATTTAAAATCATAGGCCACCACCCAAGTGGCAAACTGACGCGATGTCTCGGCAGCCCGTTGCAGCCAGATTGCATCTCCTGTCGCGTCATAGAGGGCCATGTAGCTCTCGATCAGGGCGTACCAAGACTCAGAGTCAGGATTTTGCAGGGCATCACCGGGACCGCCACAGCTCATTCCTTTGCTGGTAAAAGTATTGTAGTAATGCTCTCCGGATTCGATGGCCACCTTGAGATATTCGTCACGCTTGAAATAGCTGGCGGCCAAAACAAGTGCGGCCGGAATGATCGCCCCACTCGTGGAGCCGCCGACCTTAATCTCGCCACTGATGGAGTCGACAAACTGGCCCATCTGGCCATTTTTGCGCCATAATTTAACCAGAGCGTCGCAGACTCCGCTGGTCCCCTCACGCCAGGCAGGCTTAACCTCGGTGCCAAGCTTTTCCATCAGAAGAAACTGCTTGATAATGTAATAGACACCGTCCCCGCTCTTGCGGATCAGATGCCAGTTGGCAGTGTGAGGCTTCCTGATATCGCCGCCAAACCACTCTGTGCCGTTGCGGCCGCAGTCCCAGAAGAAACCGGAGGGACTAATGCCATTTGGGAAGAGCCAGTCGAAATTGCGCAGCACATTCTTGCGGGTAGTCTTATCACCGGAAAAAAGCAGCGGATAGGTGCTGATCATCCCGCCTGTCCATCCTATCTGCCAGTCCTGCAGAAACATATTACGCGGGCCAACCGAATAATAACCATGCTCCGGCACAAAATTTTCGCGGTTGAATTTCTCCTGCTGCAGCTCAAAACACGCGGAGTAAGGCAGCGTGTTTCGTGGAGCATTCTGCGACACCAGAGACTTGCGTTCTTGTGCAAAACGGTCAAAGAGCGCCTGCTCGCTGTCCGCGCCAAAGACGCAGATCCGAAGGGAGATGGCAACCTCATCGCCCGCAGCAAAATCATGGGGTTTGTCGAGCGAAGGGTACTGAGAATCACAGCCTCGATAACTATGAAGTTCACGCACCACCGGTGCGGTGACAGAGACCACAGCCCGGAGGCGGTCGCGGTTTTCTTCCAGACCAACTCCGTAATCACCCAGCGCATTTCCCTGAGCTGTCAACAGCAGCACCCCCTGCTTTTTTGCTGGCGAATAAAAGCCAACAGATGGCACCGCCATGCTGCCGCTGCGGTCCTGGATGCGTGAAGGCCCGTCTTCAATCGCAAGCCGGGGCACATCGGTAATAATCATGGGCACATCCGCCCCGATATCCTGGACATAGTAGAGCTTGGGCGAGTAAGGAATGCGCCTCGACAGAAAGCGGTTGCCGTTATACGCCACGGAGGGCATGAGCACATAATTGCCCGCCGACCACTCATCAACCGCAAGATCAACCGCGAGCGCCGCCTGTGGCAACTTTCCGCTGACGCACCGAAAGGTGACTGCAAGATCCGCGCAATCCGGCATGTCATCACTCCTCTGAACTTTCAGCGACAGCTGCCACACCGAGTCCAACAGACGAACCTCACAATGCCCGTCTGGCTTCAATGCTATTTGCGCCTGATTCGTTAACAGGTTGTATCGCTCATAGTCATATTGGCTGACGCGCCCATGAAGAGTGCATCCATATCGATGCAGCAAGGATGCAAAGTTTTCCATGCAACCATTCTCAGTGCTTGTGTATTGAAAGCTCATCTTGCTCTCATTTTTTACTTCGCACTTAACGCCAGACTTATTTTGATTCCAGCACATCCGAGCAGATGTCGGTGCCTTTGAAGCGGTAGGTGCCGTCGCCGAGGGATTCGGTTTTGCCGTAGCGGGCCTTGAGGTTCGGGGTGCCCGCCACGGTGATCTCGGCCTCGCTCGCGCCGGGACCGGTGCCGGTGACGAGCACCTTCACTTTGCCATCGGCCGTCTTGTAGGCGGCGGCATTCACCTTCCCTTGGATCGTCTTGACGGTGACTGCGGGCGCCGTTTCGTCGGAATAGAGGAACGGCTGCAGTTCGCGCATGAGGGCACCAACCCGACAAAGTTCGGCCCAGCGCTGCTCGAAGTCGGGGAGGACAGCGGGCTTGAGCAGATCGAAGTAGGAATAGAAAATGAAGCCACGGGTGCCTTTGATCGCCATCAACAGGGAAACCGAGCGCATCTCCTCCTCGCTGGGTGCTCGTGAATTGGCCAACAGGGTTTCACGATCCTTATTCCAGGCTGGATTATACAACCCAATATTGTGGGCTTGAATTGCATTCCACAGCTGCATTCCACCGCCGTTGGAAGCAAGCGCCTCTTTGGCAGCATCCATGCCAGCCTCTGTCACCCCCATGTTGTTAGTGGTCTTTTTGACGATGTCATAGGTATCAAGGCCAAGCACATCAACCATGCCGGTGTAACCTGAAAAATCAAAGTATTGGTAATTTACCGTCCAGGACGGATGCCAAGGATCGAGGCGGTGCAGCAGTTTGCGGCGGGCGGTGATCTGCGGGACAAACGACAAAGGTTTTTCATCGCCGATATACCAAGCCAGTAGGGACGGATGCTCGCGAAAGGCCTCGACTACGGCTGTGGTAATCGCGGTAGCGTTGCCAGTCATCCCATGCCACTTTGTTGGGCACTTGGCCCCTTGGAAGTGAGTATAGCCATCATATAAGTCCTTGATGGAAAATATGACCTTGATGTTTTTGGCGGCGAAAGCATCGAGCAGCTCACGGGTGCGTTCCACACCCTTCTTTTCAGTGCCCTTGAAGCCCATGGTCAAACTACCGTAGGGCATCACGCAGTTGAAGGGACTATCGCCAATTCTGGCAATATCTTCGGGCTCCGCTCCATGTAGAAAGAGCCCGACCGGCAGGTAAGGCTTATCGCCAACCATAGTGCGTCCGAGTGAGTCTATGCGCACTGCGGTGGAGGGAATGCTCGCCTTATCAATGCAGTTGGCGGCCAATTCCTGCTCGTGCAAAATGGTTTTGGTCTGCGGATTCAATAATTGGGCGGTGAGGGTCAAAGGCCCGGCCGGAAGAGAGCCCAGATCTCCGGAACTGCTCCAGTCGCGGCACGGAAACGATAAGGTTTTCACCATTTTTCCTTCGGCGCGGACTTCAATGCGGGTCACCAGACCGGCGTTCTGGTTGATTTCACGGACATTCTCACTCAGCCGCCACGACAACAAAAAGTGGCCGTCCGTGGTTAGGAAATATTGCGAAGGTCTAAGGAGGTGCGCCTCGATGGCGCGGTTCATGGGGACAATGGTCACGTCGTCAAACCAGGCTTTGCCGGTGAGGCCTTTCCGCATATACAGCACCAAACGGCAGGAGTCGGCGTCTGCCGGAACCGTGCCCGCCTCCTCGACCCGCGTCCAGTCCTTGGTTCCCATCGCGCCAGCAGGATAGACGCCTCCTAGCCACCTGTCGCCGCGGCGGAACTCGAGGCAGACCGTGGCGCCGCCTTCGTCCGCGCCTTGCACATTCTCCGTCTTGACCCAAGCGGAAAAGCGATACTGTGTATTGGGCAGGAGGGCAACACTCTGCTCGGCCTTGAAATAATCATCGGGGTTCGTGCGTTCGTGGTAGAGTGCACCGGTCTGGTTTAGACCTTCGCCCACAACATGGCGAAAGCCGGTCGGCAGTGTCCAACCGTCAGCGCCGCTATCTAACTCCGGACTCTTAATTTCCGGCACGGGAATCTGCGGGGCTTCGACCTTGCGGTATCCCGCCAGGTCGTCGGTTTTTTTTTCGCCAATAGACTCTTCGGTTTTTTTCTCGCAAGCAGCGAAGATCGAGGTGAGTGCGAGCAAGCAGGCCATGCGGCCCATGGTTCGGGTGTGTAAGGATGATGATGTCATTGATGATGTTGTGTTTGGTCGGATGATCCGATTCGGCTTACTCCGCCAGACGCAAAACCACGTCATCCACCAGGACATTGGGGGATTCGTCCTTTTCGCGGTTAAGATTCAGGATGGCGACCTTGACGAAGCGTGTGCCCGGCCAAAACTTGCCCGGCTCCAAGCCGGCGGTGCTCACACCGGATATTTTGCCCTTAAGCTCGACCCATTGCGACCCAATGCCGCTTTTGCCCACGATCCAGCCATAAGCGCCGGAGGCCTTTTGCTCGCGCACCTTGGTGCCTGCGGGGTAGTCCGCGCCCATGGGATTGGCCAGCTCCACCTCCCATTGGCCGCCGATCTGGCGGATCGCGGTGATGCCCATCGGGCTGAGCTTGCGATTGGGAAGGTCGCCGTAGGCCCCGGAGGCATCCACATCAAATGCCACCACGCCATAGGAAAGCGTCCATTCCGGATCGAATGCCCAGGCCGAGCCGTTCTTGATCTTGAGAACCTTGTCCCCATTTTTCGCATCCTCACGCAACTCGGTTTCCGTCCCCGGGATCGGGTTGACTTGCACGCTGCCGATCCGCCGCTCGTCGGCATCGTAACAATCGAAGCCGAGATAAACTAAGGCCGTTCCCTCTTCCGACATGAAAAACCCGGAAAGCTCATAGTGCGCGTTCGGATCCACCGGGATCAGCGCCTCGGAGAACGCTGTGCCCGCGGCATCCTTTGAGCCCGCGAGCACGAAGGAATACGCTCCTTCGTTCGCTGTGGTGGAAGTCTCGACAAAATTCTTCCATCCCGAAATGTCTCCCGCCTCGGCGTTACCGTTTATGAGGAGATTTTCTCCTGCGCTTTGAGCGTGTAGCAGACAGGGCAATGAAGCCATGGCGAAAGCAAACGAGATTCCGGCAATGTGGGATTTGGCGATTTTTGGCAGTTTTTTCATATTGGGTTGTTTGGGTTTGGTTTGATTAGGGGAAATAGGGATTGCGCAGGGCGCAAGTTGTGAATACGGGAGGGGCATCGTCCTCGCATGCCCCAAACTTCAACCGTAAAGCGGCTCCGGAGGGGAGCATGATTTCTCGCAAGCAGCGAAGATCGAGGTGAGTGCGAGCACGCAGGCCATGCGGCCCATGGTTCGGGTGTGTAGGGATGTTGTTTTCATGGGGTGAATTTATGTTGGTG
>JBJTGE010000159.1:0-3962 GCA_046093785.1 Spartobacteria bacterium | reverse complement strand
TTGGACGCCGGTGGCGCGGAGGAATTCGACCTGTTTGGTTTCGCGGTTGAGGAGCGTGGTGGGGCGGGGCAGGGAGTAGAGGTGGAATTCGTCGAAGGTTTTTTCGGTCACTTGCGGTGCGCTGTCCATGGCGGCGACTGCTGCAAATCTTGCGAGGCTTTCGCGGCGGGTTGGGGCGATTTTGTTCACATCGCCTGCGAGGAGTGTGATGGTGGCGTTCTCGAAGTTGCGTCCGCACTGGTTCTGCATGGTGATCCAGCCGATGATTTCTAGGGTGTCGCCTTTTTCGGGGGCGACGATGTTGTAGCTGGCCTGCCAGGTGAGTCCGCCGGTGATGTAGGCGAGTTCGGCTTGGGATTTGAGCGCTTCGGGGGCTTGGATTTTCCAAACGAGGCGGGGCTTGAGGATCGTGTTGTCGCCGAGGGAGGGGAAGCGGGGCTCGCCGGGGAGGCTGAATTGGATTTGGCCATCAACTTCGATGATGGGAGCCTGATCGGGCGTGGCGCGGATGATTTTTCCCTTCACGACGCGGTCGGGTTTCGTGATCTCGCGGACGAGGAAATCGATTTCCCTGCCCTCGGAGAGCGAGAGCAGGAGCTGCTGGGTGACGGGATCGTTGCGGTAGTTTTGCTCGAGAATGCGCAGTGGTTTGCCGGAGGCGTCGCGGAGAATCACGGAGTCCGGCTCGAGCAGGCTGGTGGCACCATCGAAGACCAACTCGCTGGTGCCGGACGGGAGATCGAGCGGCAGGGTGTCGCGGACGACGGCGAAGTTTTGGTTGTAAATCGTGAGGCCGGGTGCGGCGAGGGCGAGGGGGGCCGTGAGGGCGAGGAGGATGGGGAAGAGGAGTTTCATTTTGATGAGGAATCGGCGCTGATGCAGCCATGGAGAAAATGGGCGAGGTGCGTGGGCGGGATGTCTTTTTGCGAGGAGTGGATTTCGAGGAGGATGGGGATGTGTTGCGCGAGGATGTCGCGGTTGGTGCGCGTGGCGACATCCTGCTCGGTGGAAAGCGTGTTCAGAATAATGCCGGGGCACTGGAGGCCTTTGGCGCGGATGCTCTCGATGGTGAGCAGGGCGTGGTTGATGCAGCCGAGACGGTTTGCGACCACAACGACGACGGGAAGGCCCAGGCGCGCGGCGAAGTCGGCGATGGTTTCGCGGGGTGTGATCGGCACGAGCCAGCCGCCGGCGCCTTCGACGAGGAGGGACGGGTGTTTGTGGGTGAGGGCGCGGAACCAGTCCACAAGCGGGTCGAGCGAGAGAGTGCGGTTTTCGAGCCGGGCTGCGACAAGCGGCGCGGCGGGCTCGCGGAGCCAGACGGGGTTGGTTTCGTCGAGGGAGAGGATGTGGTCAGAGGCGGCTTGGAGGATTTCGACATCCGAGCGTTCGCCGCTGCAGAGCGGCTTGAGAGCGATGGTTTTGAAATCCCGGGCGCGGAGGGCGCGGGTGAGGAGCGCCGTGACGAAGGTTTTTCCGGCGTTGGTGTCGGTGCCGGTGATGAAGAGGTTCATTTGCGATCGGCGGCGGGTGCTGTGAGTTCGAGAAACACACTTTCCAGCGAGCGCTGGGGCTGGCGCGTGCTGAGGAGCTTGGCAGGGGAGTTCTGGAGGAGTTGCTCGATCTGGGAGCGGATTTCCGGGGTGGCGTTTTCGATGATGAATTCGGTTTGGTTTTTCACCGAGACGAGGTCGGCGAGTGCGCCTTCGCGGATCATTTCTCCACGGGCCATGATGCCCACGCGGTCGCAGATTTCCTGCACCTGTTCGAGGAGGTGCGAGGTGAGAAGGACGGTCTTGCCGCGTTTTTTTAGGTCGAGGATGAGGTCGCGGATTTGGTGGGAGCCTGCGGGATCAACGCCGGCTGTGGGTTCGTCGAGGACGACAAGGCGGGGGTCTTGAATGAGCGCCTGGGCGAGGCCGATACGCTGGAGCATGCCTTTGGAAAACCCGCCGATCCGGCGGTCGCGCGCGTCCTCGAGGCCGACGAGATGGATAAGCTCGTCGATGCGTTTGTTGAGGGCGGCGCCGCCCATGCCGCAGACCTTGCCGTAAAAGCGGAGGGTCTCGGCTGCGGTGAGGAATTTGTAGAAGTAAGGATTCTCGGGGAGGAATCCCACATCGCGGCGGCTGTGGTAGTCGCGGCTGTCCTGCCCGAAAATCATCGCCCGGCCGTGGTTTGGTGTTACGAGACCAAGGAGGATTTTGAGCGTGGTGCTTTTGCCGCTGCCGTTGGGGCCGAGGAGGCCGTAAACCTCGCCGGGGCGGACTTCGAAGCTGATGTCGCGCACGGCGGTGACGCGCTGGCGGCGGAGGGGAACGGGGAAAATCTTGGTGAGGTTTTCGATGCGGACGGCGGGAGTGGTCATGGCACGATGGAAAACCCGCGCAGTGTGGCGGGGCGGGTGATGGGTTGCGGGGATTCGAGGGTGATGTGGCCTGCGAGGTGGCTGGTGCGAATGCCCTCGAGAAAGGCATCGACCTCGTCTGCTTCGCCGCTGGCGATCAGCTCCACACGGCCGTCGGGCAGGTTTTCGACCGTGCCGGAGACATCATATTCGCGGGCGAGATTTTTGACGGTGTAACGGAAGCCGACCCCTTGCACGCGGCCTTCGTAGTGGACGCGGAGGGTTTTCATTTCCTGATCTGGCCTTCGCCGCGGATGAGGTATTTGTAGGTCGTGAGTTCTTCGAGTCCCATGGGGCCACGGGCGTGGAGTTTGTCGGTGCTGATGCCGATTTCGGCGCCGAAGCCGAATTCGCCGCCATCGGTGAAGCGGGTGGAGGCGTTCCAGTAAACGGTGGCGGAATCGACCGAGGCGAGGAAGGTTTCAGCCGTGGCGGAGTTGCGGGTGATGATCGCGTCGCTGTGGTGGGAGCCAAAGGTCTCGATGTGGTCGATGGCGGCAGGGAGGTCGTCGACAATGCGGACGGAGAGGATGAGGTCGAGCCACTCGGTGCGCCAGGTGGCGTCATCCGCCTCGCGGAGCGAGTTGTAGTGAAGGCTGGAGAGGATTTTTAACGATTCGGGATCGGCGACGAGTTCGACGCGGGCGGCATCCATCGCAGGGGCGGCGAGTTGGAGGAACTCCTGTGCAACATCGCGGTGGACGAGCAGGGTTTCGAGGGCGTTGCACACGCCGGGGCGTTGGCATTTGGCATTGATCGCGATGTCGAGGGCCATTTGCAAATCGGCTTCGCGGTCCACAAAAACATGGCAGATGCCGTCGTAGTGCTTGATGACCGGCATGCGGGCGGCGTTGACAACGGCCTCGATGAGCGAGTGCCCGCCACGAGGAATGATGACATCCATGAACTGGTCCATCGCAGCCATTATTTTTACGGCTTCGCGGTCTTTCGTGGGGATGAGCTGAACGGAAAAATCGGGCAGGCCGGCTTGAAATCCACCGGCTTGGAGGGCCTTGGCGATGGCGAGGTTTGAGGCGAGGGCCTCGGAGCCGCCGCGCAGGATGACGGCGTTGCCGGTCTTGAGACAGAGCACGGCGGCGTCGGCGGTGACATTCGGACGGGACTCGTAAATGATGCCGATGACGCCGAGTGGGGTTCGGATTTTTTGAATGTGGATGCCGTTCGGGCGGGTCCAGTCGCGGAGGATTTCTCCGACGGGATCCTCGAGGGCGGCAACCTGGCGGATGCCGTCGGCCATACCGGAGATGCGGTCCGGCGTGAGGCGCAGGCGGTCGATGGCGGCTTTGGTGAGGCCGTTTTTTTCAGCGGCGGCGGTATCCTCCGCATTTGCCGCCAGGATTTCGGGTGAACGAACAACGAGTTCATCCGCCATGGCGATGAGGATTTTATTTTTTTGAGTGGCGGAGAGGCGGGCGAGGGCGCGAGAGGCTTCGCGGGCGCGGCGGCCGATGGTGTGGATTTCCTGTTCGAGTGTCATGTGGCGGCAAATGGCGTGTAATCGAGGCCGTGGGCTTCGGCAACGACTTTGCAAGTG
>JBJTGE010000158.1:0-8270 GCA_046093785.1 Spartobacteria bacterium | reverse complement strand
GAACGCGAGCACGTGCATCAACCAGAAGGCCATCGTCAAAAAAGGTCAATCGATCAAGAAAGGCGATGTCATTGCTGACGGTCCGAACACCGAAAAAGGCGAACTCGCCCTCGGTCGCAATGTGCTCGTCGCCTTCATGCCTTGGAACGGTTACAACTTCGAGGACGCGATTCTTATCTCCAAGCGCGTTGTGAAAGAGGATATCTACACCTCCATCCACATCGACGAATTCGAAATCGGCGCCCGCGATACCAAACTCGGGCCGGAGGAAATCACCCGCGATATTCCAAACATCAGCGAAGAGGCCCTTCAAAACCTCGGCAGCGATGGTGTGATCCGCATCGGTGCGGAAGTGAAGCCCGGCGATATTCTTGTTGGTAAAATCACCCCGAAGAGCGAAACAGAACTCGCTCCAGAAGAGCGCCTTCTCCGTGCGATCTTCGGTGAAAAAGCGGCCGATGTGAAAGACACCTCCCTCACAGTTCCATCCGGAACCTACGGCATCGTCATGGATGTGAAGGTTTCCTCCAAAAAAGAGGTCGCCCGCACGAAAATGACTCCCGCTGAGTCGAAGCGGCAGCAAAAAATGATTGTGGAGGAGTTTGGCAAACGCAAAGACGACCTCCACGAGCAACTCACCGCTGCTCTATCGAATATCCTTCTCAACGAGAAAATCCCGTTGGATGTCGTGAACGCCCAAACCGGAGAGATCATTATCCCCGCTAACCGCAAGATCACGAAGGAACTCCTTCGCAAACTCGCCAAGGTTTACAACCATGTCGAAATCGATCCGAGCCCGATTCGCAACAAAATCCAAGAGATCATCGGACAATTCGAACACAAGTTTGTCGATCTCGAGAACGAGCGCGACTCGAACCTCGGCCGTATCGAAAGCGGTGATGATATCGACCCCGGCATCATCAAGCAAGTCAAAGTTTACATCGCCAGCAAGCGCAAGCTCAGCGTCGGTGACAAGATGGCCGGTCGCCACGGAAACAAGGGCGTCGTTGCCAAGATCGTTCCCGAAGAGGACATGCCATATCTCGCTGACGGAACACCCGTTGATATCGTGCTGAACCCTCTCGGCGTTCCAAGCCGAATGAATGTGGGCCAGGTTTTGGAAACCCACCTCGGTGTGGCTGCCAAAGCTCTCGGCTTCAAAGTGGCAACGCCTGTCTTCGACGGTATTCCCGAAACGAAAATCCGCGAATTCCTCACCGACGCCAAAAAGGTGGAAGGCTTCACTTGGATCAACGAAAACGGCAAGTCCACCCTTTACGATGGACTCACAGGCGAACCGTTCGACCAGCAAGTCGTCGTTGGCTACATCTACATGCTCAAACTCGGCCACTTGGTTGCCGACAAAATCCACGCCCGCGCCGTCGGACCATACAGCCTCGTCACCCAGCAACCGCTCGGCGGCAAGGCCCAATACGGTGGTCAGCGCTTTGGAGAAATGGAAGTCTGGGCGCTCCAAGCCTACGGAGCCGCCTACACACTCCAAGAACTCCTCACCGTTAAATCGGATGATGTTGCCGGCCGCACCCGCATCTACGAGAGCATCGTCAAAGGCGACAACTCACTCGAGGCAGGCGTTCCTGAATCGTTCAATGTTCTCATCAAAGAAATGCAGGGTCTCGGACTTGATGTCCGCGTCGGAGGCAAACAACCAGCCTCCCTCACAGAAGGCCTCGCCTAATCCCGAAACCAAAACCCGACACAACCTGACGAATCATAAATGAAAGATCTAACCTTCAACGAATCCGTTGGTGAAGCGAAACCCGTTGGTTTTGACGAGGTGGCCATCACCGTGGCATCCCCGGATGCCATGCGTAGCTGGAGCAAGGGAGAGGTAAAAAATCCCGAGACCATCAACTACCGCACCTTCAAGCCAGAAAAGGGCGGTCTCTTCTGCGAGCGTATCTTCGGTCCCACACGCGACTGGGAATGCTCTTGCGGTAAATACAAACGCATCAAGCACAAGGGCGTCATCTGCGATCGCTGCGGTGTGGAGGTCACACTCTCCCGCGTGCGCCGCGAACGCATGGGTCACATCGACCTCGCCGTTCCCGTTTCGCACATTTGGTTCTACAAGTGCATGCCATCCCGCTTGGGGCTCATGCTGGACATGACCTCCCGTGCTCTGGAGCGTGTCATTTACTACGAGGACTTTATTGTTATCGATCCAGGCAGCACTCCTCTTGAAAAGTGCCAACTCCTCACGGAAGCGGAATTCCGCGATGCCGAGGAACAATACGGCGAAGAATTCACCGCCGGCATGGGCGCGGAAGCGATCCAAAAAATCCTTGCTTCCATGGATCTCGCTACTGTCCAACAGGAAATCGAGGAGTCCATGGGCTCGACCCGCAGCAAACAACTGCGCAAAAAACTCGCGAAACGCCTGAAACTTGTTCAAGGCTTCGCGGAGTCGAATACCCGCCCCGAGTGGATGATTCTCAATGTGCTTCCGGTCATTCCTCCTGATCTCCGCCCTCTCGTCCCGCTCGAAGGTGGCCGTTTCGCCACTTCCGATCTCAACGATCTCTACCGCCGCGTCATCAACCGCAACAACCGTCTTCGCACCTTGTTGCAGCTCAAGACGCCGGAAGTCATCATCCGCAACGAAAAGCGCATGCTCCAAGAGTCGGTGGATGCCCTTTTCGACAATGGTCGCCATGGTCGCGCCGTGACCGGTGCGGCGAATCGTCCTCTCAAGTCTCTCAGCGACATGCTGAAGGGCAAGGGTGGCCGCTTCCGCCAAAACCTTCTCGGCAAACGCGTGGATTACTCCGGTCGCTCCGTTATCGTCATCGGACCGGAACTCAAACTCAATCAGTGCGGACTTCCCAAAAAGATGGCCCTCGTTCTTTTCGAGCCATTCATCATTCGCCGCCTCAAAGAACTTGGCTATGTGCACACCGTTCGCAGCGCCAAGAAACTCATTGAGCGTCAGACACCTGAGGTTTGGGATATTCTCGAAGAGGTGACCAAGGGCCATCCGGTGATGCTTAACCGCGCTCCGACCTTGCACCGCCTTTCGATCCAAGCCTTTGAGCCGATCCTCATCGAGGGTGAGGCTATCCGTGTGCACCCACTCGTCTGCACCGCTTACAATGCGGACTTCGATGGTGACCAGATGGCTGTCCATGTGCCGCTCTCCGTGGAGGCGCAAATGGAAGCCCGCATGCTCATGCTGGCTCCGAACAATATTTTCTCGCCATCCAGCGGCAAGCCGATCACCACGCCTTCACAGGACATTCCGCTCGGTTGCTACTACCTCACGCAGAAGCCACGCGGCGAAGACGCCGACAAGGCGAAGCGTATGCCGTTGTTTGAAAACGCGGACGAAGTCGAGCTCGCTCTCTCGGAGCGCGCCATTCGCACCCAGACCCGCATTCTCTTCAAAAATCCCGATCTCGGTGTGGAAACCGTCTACGGTGATTCCACCAAGTCGGTGATCGAGACCACCGCCGGACGCGTGGTTTTCAACCAAATCTGGCCTAAAGCCCTCGGCTTCTACAACAAGGTCTGCGGCAAGAAGCAACTCTCTGACATTATCTGGCGCTGCTACAAGACCAGCGGTCAGCAAACCACCGTCGAAACCCTCGACCGCCTCAAGGAACTCGGTTTCCGCGAAGCCACTCGCGCCGGCGTTTCCATTGGTATCAATGACATGATGGTGCCGAAGGAGAAGGAACAGCTTCTCGAGAAGGCCTATCGCGAAATCGGCGAAGTTGAGAAACAATACCGCCGAGGCATCATCACCGACGGCGAGCGCAAAAACAAAGTTCAAGACATTTGGACCCATACGGGTGAAGAAATCGCCAACGCCCTCTTCCGCACGCTGGAATACAACGACAACCGCCGCGATATGAACCCCGTGTTCATGATGGTGGACTCCGGTGCTCGTGGTAACCGCACCCAGGTCAAACAGCTCGCCGGTATGCGTGGTCAGATGGCTAAGCCCTCGGGCGAAATCATCGAGCAGCCGATCACCGCGAACTTCCGCGAGGGTCTGACCGTTCTCGAATACTTCATTTCCGCACACGGCGCCCGCAAGGGTCTCGCCGATACAGCTCTTAAAACAGCCGACTCGGGTTACCTTACCCGCAAACTTGTTGACGCCGCGCAGGATGTGATCATCACGATTGATGACTGCCACACCGCAAACGGCATTGTCGTTCGCCCGATCTACGAAGGTGACGAAGAAGTTGTCAGCCTCTCGACCCGTATCATCGGCCGCACAAGCTGCGAAACAGTCAAAGACCCGATCACTGGCAAGCCCGTCGTCAAAAAAGATCAACTCGTTGACGAGGAGACCGCTGCCGCTCTGGAAAAAATCGGCCACGAGCAACTCAAAATCCGTTCGGCCCTCACCTGCGAATCCCAGCGCGGTATTTGCATCAAGTGCTACGGCCGCAGCCTTGCGACCGGCGGCATGATCAAGATCGGCGAGGCCGTTGGCATCATTGCCGCCCAGTCGATCGGCGAACCCGGCACCCAGCTCACGATGCGAACCTTCCACGTCGGCGGTGCTGCGAGCCAGACATTCAAGCAACCGATCATCAAAGCCAAGAACGACGGCACGATCCGCTTCAACGAACTCAAAGTCGTGGAAACGGTGGATAAAACATTCGTCGTTCTCAACAAAAACGGCACCGTCACACTCCATGCGAAGGACGGCCGCGAACTCGAGAGCTACAACATCGTCGTTGGCTCCGTGATTTCCGTTGCCGACGGCAGCAGCGTCAAAAAAGGTGTCACACTCGTTCAGTGGGATCCTTACAATGTGCCGA
Organism: Spartobacteria bacterium; assembly: GCA_046093785.1. GTDB lineage: Bacteria > Verrucomicrobiota > Verrucomicrobiia > Chthoniobacterales > Terrimicrobiaceae > UBA967. Next base: position 3,474 of record JBJTGE010000158.1, on the reverse strand, counting down.
TCATCACCGAGAAAGCCGGTCGCATCGAATTCCGCGACATGATCCCTGGCGTGACCATCCGTCAGGAGATCGACGAATCCACCGGCGTTCGCGGTAATGTCGTCATCGAGCACAAAGAAGACTTGCACCCGCAGATCATCGTTGTCGACGAGGCCAAGAACCTCCTCGCCAGCTACTCGATTCCCGCTGGAGCCCACATCGAAGTTAAAGAAGGCGCCAAAGTCCCTGCCGGACAGCGTGTCGCCCGAACACCTCGTAAGATTGGCAAAACAAAGGACATCACCGGTGGTCTCCCTCGCGTCGCCGAGCTTTTCGAAGCCCGCCGTCCGAAAGACGCCTGCGATATCGCCAAGATCGACGGCGTCGTGGAAATCGGTGGAACCGTCCGCGCCAAGCGCCGCCTCATCGTCAAAGACGCTGATACCGGTGCCGAGGAGGAACACCTCATCCCGCTCAACAAACACATCATCGTCTTCAAAGGCGACCTCGTTAAGAAAGGCCAGCAACTCACCGAAGGTCCCGTTGTGCCGCATGAGATCCTCGACATCTGTGGACCTCAGGAACTCCAGGAGCACCTCCTCAACGAAGTGCAAGAGGTTTACCGTCTGCAAGGCGTGGAAATCAACGACAAACACATCGAGATCATCGTCCGTCAGATGCTCCGCAAGGTGAAAATCACCGAACAAGGCGACACCTCGCTCCTCTGGGGCGATCAAGTGGACCGCCTCGCCTTTGAGAAGGAAAACGAAGAGGTCATCGCCAAGGGCGGCAAGCCGGCCGAGGCCAGCCCCGTGCTCCTCGGCATCACCAAAACCGCGCTCGAGACCGACAGCTTCATCTCCGCCGCATCCTTCCAAGACACCACCCGCGTCTTGACCGAAGCCGCCACACTTGGCAGGGTCGACCGACTCCGCGGCTTCAAAGAAAACGTTATCATGGGCCACCTGATCCCCGCAGGCACCGGCTTTGAGACAAACCGCAAAATCGAAATCACACAAGTCGGCGACGCCTTCGGAGCCGATAAAAAAGAATCACAAAAAGCCGCAAGCTAATCCACCACCCACACCATGTCAGAAGCCACAGCAAACCAACACAGCGTCGAACTCATGACGGAACTCCTCGAGGCCGGCGTCCACTACGGACACCAAACCAAACGATGGAATCCCAAAATGCGCGATTACATCCTCGAGGAAAAAAATTCGATCTACATCATCGATCTCGGTCTTACCGTCGAGCAAATCGACAGCGCGACCCAATACCTCCGTGATCTCGTTCGCAATGGTGGAAAAGTCCTCTTCGTCGGAACCAAAAAACAGGCACAAGGCGCCATCGCCGAAGCCGCCGAGGCCACTGGCCAGTTCTATGTCAACCAGCGCTGGCTGGGAGGAACGCTCACCAACCTCACCACCATCCGCCGCAGCGTGGCCCGTCTCAAAGAAATCCAAGCCCTCGAGAAATCCCCCGCCTTCGCCAAGATCAATAAAGCCGAGGCCTCATCCATCCGCCGCGAAGGTGCCAAACTCCTCCACAACCTCGGCGGCATCGCCGAAATGGCCAAACTTCCCGATGTGATGGTCGTCGTCGACACCGTCCGCGAGGAAATCGCCGTAGCCGAAGCCAACCGCCTCGGAATCCCCGTCATCGCCATCGTCGATACCAACAGCAACCCGGAGAAAATCACCTACCCGATCGCCGGAAACGACGACGCCATCCGCTCGATCCGCGTCGTCCTCTCCAAGCTCGTCGAAGCCATCCTCGAAGGCAAAGGCGCCGGCGCCAAGGCCCGCAAACCCGAACTCGCAGCGGTATCCGAATAAGCAAGTTTTAAGCCTTAAGTTTTAAGTTTCAAGCGCCGGACCTCTGCATTCCGGACTCCCGGCAGCCAAACTTAAAACTCAAGGCCTACGACAAAGCTTTCGGTTATCATCACGCGAAACTTAAAACTTACAAACTTAAGACTTAAAACTTAAATATGTCCGAAATCTCAGCAAACCTTGTCAAAGAACTCCGCGAAAAAACCAACGCGGGAATGATGGATTGTAAAAAAGCCCTCTCCGAAGCCGGTGGCGACCTCGCCGCCGCCGAGGAGCTTCTCCGCAAAAAAGGCATCGCCAGCGCAGGCAAAAAAGCCTCACGCGCCGCCAAGGAAGGCACCATCGCCTCCTACATCCACCTCGCCGGCAAAGTCGGCGTCCTCGTCGAAATCAACTGCGAAACCGACTTCGTCGCCAAAAACGAAATCTTCCGCGAATTCGTGAAGGATGTCACCCTCCACATCGCCGCCTCGCACCCGCTCTATGTGACCCGCGAACAAGTCCCCGCCGACCTCATCGCCCGCGAACGCGACATCGCCGCCGCACAAGTCCAAGGCAAACCCGCCAACATCGTGGATAAAATCGTCGACGGCAAAATCGACAAATTCTACGGCACCATCTGCCTTCTCGAGCAACCCTTCATCAAAAACCCCGAGACGACCATCAAAGACCTCGTCTCCAGCAAAATCGCGGAACTCGGCGAAAACATCATCATCCGCCGCTTCACCCGCTACACCGTCGGCGAAGACCTCGCCTAAAAACTTCCCTCTCCACAAACGGGGTCACGGCTTCAAAACCGTGACCCCGTTTTTTTACGCATCGACTTCCCCCCACACCCCGGAGATCAAGGCCCGAATGCACCACTCGCTGCCAACCCGCGCAGTAGCGCGTCAACCCTTGGAGCAGGGTCAACCTCCGGCTTGACCCAAAAATCCACCCGTCAAAAGTGGTGCACTTTGAAGTGACCACAGGTGGTGCATTTTGAAGTGACCGCCAACCCGCGCGGTAGCGCGTAAATCCTTGGAGGGTCGACCTCCGGCTTGACCCAAGAATCCCCTCGGAAACCAACCAAACCACACGCCCGACACCACCCCGCCAAAAAAACCGCTCATCCGCAACCATCGCGTTTTCCTCACACTCTCATGTCGCCGGAACCTCAATCGCCTCGCAGACCTCGCGCCAGCCTGGAAAATTCCATTCGTTAGGAAATCCACGGCATTGGACGGGCTTCACAGCCTGAATGCTGCAATCGCTGCCTGATACCAAGAACTGATAGCTTTTGGACTTCTGGAATGTAGTGCCGGCGTCCCGCCTGCAAGCATAAGTCGTTCGATGTCAGGCGAGACGCCTGACCTACATAAGTGCCCTCGAAAATCTACAACCTTGGAGACTTTGGTATGACCCGCGCGGTAGCGCGTAAATCCTTGGAGATGACATGTAGCCGACAGCTGGCGTGAACCGCGCCATACTGTTGGCTTCATATGAAAGAAAACGCAGTAAACCAAAAGTCCGAGGCTCCGGCCAAGGAAATCATCAAAATCAAATTCGGTCTGGATGTCCACGCGAGCCAGATCACTGTGTGTCGCCAAATCGGCGACAGAACCCCGCAGCCCCCGCTCAAGATGAAGTGGGATCAAGCTCTCAAATTCATCAAGGATTC
>JBJTGE010000157.1:0-21897 GCA_046093785.1 Spartobacteria bacterium | reverse complement strand
GCCGCTCACGCGGTTTGGCTGGAAATCCCCCTTTGCCTCCCGCAAGTTGTTCGCGCAGGATTGGGGGTATGCGGTGGAATTTGGCGGCTACGCCAGTGAGGCATCTGTGGATCAGGTGGACAATCCCTTCAGCGACGAGGCGAAGGCGGTCGCACTCGTGAACTCCGATCCCGGAAAATACAAGTTGGCGGTCATCTGTGACCGGTATACGCCGGACACATGGTCCTCCGACATCTGGTGTCAGGATGCCGACGGCAAGTTCCTCAACGCCAAAGCGGTCTCGATGGACGGGAACGAGTGGAGTCCGGGGATGCGGACCGTTTACCGGCTGACGACGCCGGAGGATTATTGGATCGAGCTCGGCCGCGGACGCGCGAAGGCGCTCGAGCGCCTTCGCAAGCGGGTTCCCATCACCATCGTGCTCAATGGCGGCGAATACGGGTTGGGCATTTGGGGATTCTCCGGCAAGGCCTGGATGGCCGACCCGCGCGATGCGAAATTCCTGGCGGAGCAGAAAGCCAAGGGGATCGGCGAGCTCGAGGCCGCGTGGCTTCAGAAGGTCCGCAGCGAGGAGCTGACCTCCGGCGAGGTGAAGAAGGCGGTTCCCGACCGTTTGCTCTATATCTACTACACGACCGCCGGCAACCCGGCCAAGGGAACCCAGCCCGATTGGAACGAATGGGGAGGGCTCTACAAACCCGCCCGCGGCAAGAAAGGCGATATTCCCGGCAACGAGAATTATGTCGGGCCGGTATCGTTCAATTCCGGGTTCATGGGGGAGAAGGATCTGCTGAGCAAGTCCCTCAATGCCATCGGGGAGCAGATCGAACTTGGCGATCCGCTCGCCTACAGCTGGTTCTGGCTCGATGAAACCAAGGTGGAGCCGGATTACCGGCGCTATCGCGGTCTGCTGAAGTGCTACTATGTCACCGGGGTCATCGGCGGCAACGCGGGGACCTACAACCCCCCGGATTTCGATTCCCCGTTTGATCCCAAAAATCCGCCCAACTGGATCGTCCAGCAGATGGAGTTGGGCAAGGTCCACGCCCTCTTCAGTCACTTGGAGGATTACATCCGCAATGGCGACCTGGTGGACGATGGCAAACACAAGGCCTACTGGTGGCCGAAGCAACCCTCCTATGAACTTCTCCCCGAGGAGCTCAAGGATGGCGTGGCTGAGAAGGAAGTGGACGGAAAGAAAGTCTCCGTGCTCGTCCCCGGACGGGCGGTCCGCGTCCTCGCGCGCAAGCACCGGGAAAAGCAGGAATGGCTCGTCGCCGCATGGTCCGCCGACGGCCAGCCGCATGAGGCGACCGTCACCATTCCCGGTGCCGGCCGCATCAAGCTGGAGGCCCGGTCCGGGGGAAGCACGTATCTCGTGACATTGGAGGCGGGCAAGACCGTCGCGAAACTGCTGGATCCAGACGAACAGGATCCATCGGGAGGTTTCAGGAAAAGGTCGGGGCGGGCGCAGGAATAAGAATCCATCCATTGACGCGTAACCGATGTGGATCAAGTCGAAAACAAAGATGACATTTTCAGGTATGTGCTGCCGTTTTCGCCGGTCTCTAATTAAAACACGACGACCCGAATGAAATCCCGGAACGAAACACCAACCTTAGCGGAAACAAACATCCGCCCGGCGCGAGTGCTTACCCACGATCAACATTCGTTTCTGGGGGATGGTCGCCGGCAGTTCCTGATTTGCGGCGAAATCCATTACGCCCGGGCGCCGCGTGCGGAGTGGGACGGCATCCTGGACCGCTCCCTCGAATGCGGCATCAACACCATTGCCAGCTACGTCTTCTGGAATTGGCATGAACCACAGCGTGACGTTTACGACTTTTCCGGCGACCGCGACCTGGGGCATTTCCTCGATCTGTGCGGTGCGCGCGGGTTGAACGTGTTTCTCCGGCTTGGTCCGTATTGTTGCGCGGAGTGGAACCACGGGGGTATCCGCCGTATCTCCGGGACGAGCCGAGCGTGCGCATCCGCACGTTCAACGAGCCCTACCTGCGCCGGGTGGAGAAGTGCTTCGAGCACCTGGCCGCCGAGGTGCGCCCGCGCCTTGCGACGCGAGGAGGAGCGGCTGGAGCTCTACAACCTCCGCGAGGACATCGGCGAGACCCGCAGTCTCGCGTTGGAGCGCCCGGCCATCACGCGCGGGTTGCACGACAAGCTTGTGGCCTGGCGGCAGAGCATCGAAGCGAAAATCCCGCAACGCAACCCTGACTGGAAAAAGAACGAAGCCGGACATCCTGCTCCTCCCCCGTTGATTAACCCATGAACGTCATCGTCATCCTGCTGGACAGCCTGAACTTCGACTGCCTCGAACCGTATGGCGCGACGCAGGTGCGGACGCCGAACATGAAGCGGTTTGCCGAGCGCGCAGTCACGTTTGACAACCACTTCATCACGTCAGCTCCCTGCATGCCGGCGCGGCGGGACTTGCTGACCGGGCGGGCGGAATTTCTCTGGCGCGGCTGGGGGCACGTCGAGCCGTGGGACCGGCATATTGCCGCGGATGCCGAGAAGGCCGGTTACGTCACGCAGATGGTTACCGACCACTATCACTATTGGGAGAATGAGGCGCACGGCTACTTTGAGCCGTTTCAAGGCGTGGAATTCGTCCGGGGCCACGAACTGGATGCATGGGATACCACGCCGTTGGGAACGCTTCCCGAATGGGTGCGGAGCATTGACCGGTATCGGCCCAAACACTGGCAACGTCCCGCCGGTTGGGGCGGCGTGTTCTATGGCAACGCACGCCACTACGAGCACGACGAAGCGCTCTTCCCCTGCGCCCAAGTGATGCAGAAATCCGCCGATTGGCTGGACCGCAACCACGCCCGGCAAAAGTTCTTCCTCTGGAGTGAAGCGTTTGATCCACACGAACCGCACTTCCTGCCGGAGCGATACCGGACGATGTATAGTGCGGACGGCAAAGACCACCCGGAGTTCACCTGCTGGCCGCCGTATCAGAACCACGCGGAATTACGCCGCTTCCTGGCCGAAGCCTCCGACGCGGAACTGGATTGGGTGCGCGCGCAATACCACGGCAAGGTGACGATGGTGGATCACTGGCTGGGCCGGGTGTTCGACCGACTCGACGCCCTGGATCTCTGGAAGGACACCTGCGTGATCCTCACCACCGACCACGGCCACGAACTCTGTGCTGACCGCTCGCTGATGAGCCCGTATGCCAAGAGTTACCCGCACCGGGAAGCGCACTCGCGGATCCCCTTGATGATTTATCACCCGCAGGCGACGGGCGGTCGGCGCGTGAGCGCGCTCACCAATGCGCTGGACGTCAATGCCACGCTCCGCGAGTTGACCGGCGAGTCCGCGCCGGGCAGTCTGCTGCCGCTCGTGCGCGGCGAGGCCGGGACGCACCGGGAACAGGTGATTTTCGGCGACTTTGGCACCGGGGTGTGCCTCGCCACCGACGACTGGATTCTCGCGCAAGGTTGCCGGTCGGACCGTCCGCTGAATTGGTATTCGACAACCGGCTTGCGAGTGTCGCCGGACATGGTGGCTGGTCATTTCATCCCCGGCGTGGACATCGCGCAATGGCGGGTCCCGATGAAAGGCCCGGATTTGCCCAGCTTCCTCTGGCGACGGCAACCATTCTCGCCCGTGCCGGAGAATTTACTCGAGCTCGAGCCGAAAATCGTCGCCGGACTCCGCGATCGGCTGAGGACGACGCTCGCCAAAGAGGGACCGCCGGAGTTGCCGGCGCGATTGAATTTATGAAAACGGAAAAAATGACATGGTGGCGTCAAGCCAAGTTCGGGTTGTTCATCCACTACGGCCTCTATTCGCAGCTCGGCAAGGGAGAGTGGGTGCAGTTCAACGAGAAGCTCCCGCTCGCCGAGTATGAAAAGCTGCGCGACAGCTTCCGGGCGGAAAAATTCGACGCCGATTTCATCACCGACCTCGCCTGCGAAGCCGAGATGAAATACGTCAACTTGGTCACCTGCCACCACGACAGTTTTTGTCTGTGGAACTCGAAGGTCGAGCCGTTCAACAGCGTCAACTCGCCCTGCGGCCGCGATCTCGTCGGCGAACTGGCGGCGGCGTGCGCGAAGAAGAACCTCGGCTTCTTCACCTACTACACCTATCACCTCAACTGGCGGCATCCGAAATTCATTCCGCGTTCGCTGTTCGCGATGGCGCGCCCCGACTATCCGCAACCCGAACCGCGCTATACTTATCAGCTGCCGGCCGATTTCCGGGAATACGTGGACTATGTCCACGCGGCGTTGACGGAACTGCTGACCGGCTACGGGCCGCTGGCGGGCGTGTGGCTGGACCTAATCGCCGGACATTACGCATTGCCGGACCTGATGCCGGTGCGCGAGACATACGCGCTCATCCGGCGACTCCAGCCGGAGGCGCTGGTCGCGTTCAAGCAGGGTGCCACCGGCGACGAGGATTTCGCCACGCCGGAGCGTCATTTTCATTCCATGGCAGAGACGGCGCGCAGTCGGTATGGCGAGCGGGCGGCCCAAGTCGCCGCGGCCGCATGGGAGAAAAACCAGCACAAGCACAATGAAATTTGCGCGACCTTGCAGGACGGTTGGTGGGGTTATGGCACGGACGCGCGGCACATCGGTCCGGACGAAGTCTGGCGGTTGCTCGGCCACGCCGCGGCGCACAACTGCAATCTGCTGCTGAATACCGGTCCTTTGCCGGACGGCTCGATTCATCCCGCCGACATAGCCACCTTGCGCGCCGTCGGCAAACGCATCCGGCAAGAAGGCTGGCCGGCCGCCATGACGGAGACCATCGCGGCAACGGAAATAACACCCGAATGAAACCGCACCTCATCCAAATCTTGTCAGACGAACATTGCGGCTTCGCGATGTCGTGCGCCGGTGACCCGAATGTGCGCACACCCAACCTCGACCGGCTCGCGGCGGGCGGGATGCGCTTCGATCAAGCCTATGCCAACTGCCCGGTCTGCACGCCGTCGCGCGGGACAATCTTCTCCGGCCGTCACGCCCATGCCGGGCCGGTGCCGGGATTTTTCGATGTGTGGAAAGTCAGCGCGCCGAGCACGGCGACCGTCCTAGCGACGGCGGGCTACCGGACGGCGTACTTCGGTAAATGGCATTGAGGGATCATTGATGACCAGATACCAGCCAGCGCCCGCGAGTTGCCGGGCGCGCCCAACCGCACGCCCGAAGATCGCCGCGCGGGTTTTGAAGAATGGGCGGGCTTCGAAGTCATCAACGCGCCGTTCCAGAGTTACCTCTACCAGGATCACGACCTTGAGCCGACCAAGCTCGAAGGCTACCAGACCGATGTGCTGACCGATCTGGTAATCGAGTATATCCGGCAGTACGACCGACCCGAGCCGCTGTATCTCGTTTTGAGCATCGAGCCGCCGCACTTCCCGTTGGAAGTGCCGGAGCGGTTCAAACGGTTTGACCCGGCCAAGCTGGTGTTGCGTCCGAACTGTGACGACACGCCCGAGCGCCGGCAGCACATCGCGAACTACTACGCGATGATTGAGAACCTCGACTGGAACATTGGTCGGCTGATGGCCGCGCTGGAAGCGTTGCCGGCGTTTCGCGGGGAGCGGACGTGTGTCAGCTATATTTCCGACCACGGGGAACTGATGGGCAGCCACGGGTTGTTTTGCCGGAAGGAATATCCATACGAGGAAGCCACGCGCATTCCGGCCATCTTCCACTGGCCGGGCCACATCCCGGCCTGCGGCGCAGTGCCGGGATTGTTCTCGCTTGTGGATTTTGCGCCGACGCTGGTGAGTCTGGCCGGCGTGGGCGCGCCGGCTTGGATGCAGGGCCACGATTGGACACCGGCGTTGCGCGGCGGGAAGGATGCCGGCCCCAGTGACGTGTTGCTGGAGATGACCGAGTCACCGATGTGGACGCCGTCATACTTGAACTGGCGCGGTTTTACCGATGGTCGGTGGAAGTACACGTTCTACGAGAACCGGCACGAGGAATTGTTCGATCTCGCCGCCGACCCGTACGAGGAGCACAACCTCGCCGTCATGCAAACTTGCCGGCCCATGCGCGAGCGGTTGCTCCAGTTGTTGGCGGCGACGCGCGAACCGTTCTTCGATGTGATCATCGAGCACGGCGTTGTGCCGCCGGCCGTCGTGAATTATTTGCCAACCGCTCACTCCGATATGGGATTCCCCAAAAACTTCGGAGGAAAATGAAAAGCCAGCCACCATCAGTTAAAGCCGCCATGAAAAAATGCGCCACCATCGGCATCATCGGCTGCGGTGCGCGAATCCGCGGTCTGCTCAAACAACAGGCGGACATCCACATCGTCGCCGTCTGCGACCCGCATCCCGACTCCATCGCCGCGGCGCGAAAGGACTACGGCGCGGATCTCCGGGTGCATGAACGCTATCAGGCTCTGCTCGCCGATCCCGGTGTGGAGTGGGTGGCAATCGGTTCGTGGAACGCGCAGCACCGCGAACACGCGGTGGCGGCGCTGCGCGCGGGCAAGCATGTCTTCTGCGAGAAGCCGCTTGCCACGAATCTGGAGGACTGCCTGGCCATCCGTGACGCAGTGCGCGAATCCGGCAAGCTGTTTTCCTTCGGGCTGGTCCTGCGCTATTCGCCCTTTTACCGCAAGCTCCACGAACTGCTGCGCTCCGGGGCGATCGGCCATCTCGTCTCTTTCGAGTTCAACGAGACGATCAATTTCTTTCACGGCTGCTACATCATGGGCGGTTGGCGGCGGCTTCGTGAAAATGCCGGCACCCACATGCTGGAGAAGTGCTGCCACGACATGGACATCGCGCTCTGGTTGGCCGATAGCCTGCCAGTGCGCGTCGCCAGCTTTGGCGGCCTGAACTTCTTCCGTCCCGAAAACAAGTCGCATACACACCGCGACGAGCAGGGCCGCGAGGTTCACACCACCTGGGACCATGTCGATCTCGTCAACCCGTTCACGGCGGAAAAGGACATCGTGGACAACCAGGTCGTCATCCTCGAATACGCCAACGGCGTGCGCGCCAGCTTCCATGCGAACTGCGCCTCCGGCATTCCCGAGCGCCGGATCTGCCTGCTCGGCAGCGAGGGGGCGATCCGCGCCGACGCCCTCACCGGAGTCATTGAGTTGCAGCGCATCAGTTCCACGCCGGAAATGGAGCGCTTCGACACCAATGTCGCCGGCGGCCATCCCGGAGGCCACGCGGGCGGCGACGAAGTGCTCGTCGAGAGCCTTTACAACTCGATGCGGACCGGCGCCGCGCCGCTCATCGGCGTGGAGGAAGGGATCAAGTCCGCCCTGGTCTGCTTCGCCATCGACGAGGCGATGGATACAGGGAAGGTCGTCGATCTCGACCCGCTCTGGGCGCGGGTGAACGCTTAACCAGCAAATTGCGCAATGAGCACAATCATTGGACTAACGCTCAAGACCGGAGATTTTCAAATCGACCGTGCCTTGGTCGAGCATGTGTTTGGATTCATGGAAAACTCCATGAACGGGATTTTCCTGCGGTGCATCGGCTTGAAGAGGGCGGCCTGCCAGATCGGCTTGGCGAACATGGTCTACAACATGTGCCGCTACAGCCAACTCATCCGTCTCGGAAGAATCAAGACGGCGTGAAACCGCTGGAAGTATTGCAAGAAAGCCTCTTATGATCGAGATAACAGAAAGTTTTCAAGTGGTAACCCATGCGAAAGTGAACTTGCTCCAAGCTGGTTTTTGAAAAACCGCATTTTGCGGCACCAACCAAAAACAAATCGCGAAAATTTCAAACCGCCCTTAAGAAAGTTAAAACACCATGAACCAACCAAACATTCTCTTTCTAATGAGCGACCAGCACACCTCCCGCCTCATGGGCTGTGCCGGGTCGTCTTTCGTGAGAACCCCGAATCTCGACGCCCTGGCGGCCGAGGGAATTCGCTTTTCCAACGCCTACTGCGCCCATCCGCACTGCGTTCCCTCGCGCGCCTCGATGATGACGGGATTGCAGACCCACAACATCCCCTGTTACGCGCATCCCGCGCCTTTCCCCAGCGAATATCCCACCTGGGCCCATTTGCTGAGGCACGCCGGATACCACACCTCCCTCAACGGCAAGATGCATTTTGTCGGGCCGGATACGCTTCACGGCTTCCACGAGCACTGGAACGAGCCGATCCATTCCATCAGCGGCTTCCGTTGGGGCGAGGAGCGGCCCGACCCCACCACCGGCAAGAGGTATTGGATCGACCTGCACTTCGAGGGCGATCCCGTCCATGAGAAGCGCATGGACCATGAGGGCGCGGTGCTGAGGGATTCCATCGCCTTCCTGCGCGGTGCCCCCAAAGACCGGCCATGGTGCCATGTCGCCAGCTTCAGCGGTCCCCACTACCCGCAAATCCTGACCCGTGAAATGTTCGAGAGTTATTCCGACACCCCGATTCCCGAACCGGCCAGCGGTCCCGAAAATCTGCACCCGCGCCACCAGCATTGGTTGCGCTGCTGGGGATTCGACCGCATCTCCAAAGAGGAAAACCGTGCCGGGCGCCAGGCTTACCTGGCGATGGTCACCCATGTGGACGATTGGCTCGGTCAAATCCTCCGAACCCTGACGGAGACGGGCCAGAGGGAGAATACAATCATCGTTTACACCTCCGATCACGGAGAGATGTGGGCGGAACACGGGCTCTGGGGCAAGCAGGTCTTCTTCGAGGATTCCGCCCCCGTGCCATTGATCGTCAGCGCCCCTTCACTCGGCTTCCGGACAGGTGCCGTCGTTGACACTCCCGTCTCCCATCTCGACATTTATCCCACACTTCGGGACTGGAGCGGGGTCGGCAGGTGGAACATCCCGCTCGACGGGCGCAGTCTCGCATCCGTGATGCGCGATGAAACGACCCTGCCGGATGTCCCTGTCTTCTGCGAATACGACGGTGCCGACACCAAGGGACCTGAGCGGATGGTCCGCTACCGCAACCTCAAGCTCAATTACTACCACAACCAGGGGATGGAGATGTTCGATCTGGCCAAGGATCCCGGGGAAGTGTCGGATGTGTCGGAGGATCCGGCATACCGTTCCGATCGCGACCAGCTCCTGGGCATGCTCATGGAGGGCTGGAATCCGGTGGATATCGACCGCAGGGTTCGTATCGACCAGGAGCGGCGGACATTGGTGGGTGAGAGCCTGAACCTCACCGCCGAAGGCGCTCCGCGCGAGAAATGAAAATTCTTCAGGAACTTAGACTCTTCATTTTTCCCAACCCATTATCTTCACTTCAAACATGAGAATCCTCTACATCGATATCGACAGCCTGAGACCTGATCATCTCGGATGCTACGGATACGGTCGGAACACCAGTCCGGCGATCGACCGCCTCGCCTCCGAGGGCATCGTGTTTGAAAAATGCTACACCTCCGACGCGCCTTGCCTGCCGTCACGCACCGCCCTTTACTCCGGATGTTTCGGAATCCAGACCGGCGTTGTCGGGCACGGAGGAACGGCGGCACAACCTAAGATCGAAGGGCCCGCGCGGTGCGTCAAAGACAGGTTCCACCGACAGGGACTCGCCGCAAGCCTCCAGAAGCTGGGCTTTCACACGGCCATGATCAGTCCCTTCGGCGAGCGCCATGCCGCCTGGCACATCCTTGCCGGCTTTCATGAGATTCACAACACGGGCGAGGGGGGATTGGAATCGGCGGAGGTTGTCGCGCCGGTCGTGGATCAATGGCTGGAGCGGCACGCCGCCGAGGACCAATGGTTCCTTCATATCAATTACTGGGATGCCCACACGCCCTACCGGGTTCCCGCAGACATTGAAAATCCGTTTTCCGAGGATCCGCTTCCGGAATGGCTCAACGAGGATGTCATCGACGAACACACCCGGCTCGCCGGACCGCACACGGCGCAGGATTTCTCGATGTATGACAACTCCACCAACCCCCGCTATCCGCGGAACCCGGGCGAGGTCACGGACAAAGCCTCCTTGCGCCGGGTCATCGATGGCTATGATCTCGGGGTGCGCTATGTCGACACGCAGATCGCCTCGATTGTCGAGCAACTCAAATCCTGCGGAGTCTATGACGATACCATGATTATCATCTCCGCTGACCATGGGGAAAATCTCGGTGAACTTGGTATCTATGGCGAGCATGCGACAGCCGATGACATCACCTGCCGGATTCCGTTGATCATCAAATATCCGGGCGGGGCGAAGGAGGCGCGCAACACGAAATTTCATTACAATGTCGATTTGGCCCCGACGCTTATGGACTTGCTAGGTGGTCAGCATGCGCCGATATGGGATGGCCGGTCATTTGCGGATGCCGTGCGTTCCGGCGCTGATGTCGGGAGGGACGAAGTCGTGATCAGTCAGTGCGCCCATGTCTGTCAGCGCTCGGTTCGCTGGGAGAACTGGATCTACATGCGCACCTATCACGACGGTTTCCACCTCTTCCCCAAGGAAATGCTATTTGATCTCGCAACAGATCCCCACGAACAAAACAATCTCGCCGCTTCGCGCCCCGACCTCTGCCGTGAGGGAAATTGGAGGTTGTCCGAGTGGCACAGCGGTCAAATGGAGAAAATGGCATCGGAGCGAAGCGATGTGGTCGATCCGCTTTGGACTGTCGTTCGTGAAGGGGGACCCTTCCACGCCCGCCTGCATGCCGGGCGCATGCCGGGACAACCAACTGGAGGTGTGTCCGGATTTTTGACTTATCTTTCACGATTGGAATCGACCGGCCGCGAGGAAGCGGCCCACGCCTTGCGAAAAAAATACAACCCTTGGATCCAGAGGATCACGGAAAAAGGCTGAAAAGAACCTGTCTTACACAGAGGTTCAGGTTCGTTGCGGATTCAATAAAAAGATTCATTGCAGTTCATGCGTGGCTGGGATTTGCCTGCTGGAGATCATGAAGGGGTGCTATTTTCTGATTCCTTCCCGCAAACCCCATCGTTATACCAAAGTCTCCAAGGTTGTAGATTTTCGCAGGCGTTCATGTAGGTCAGGCGTCTCGCCTGACTTCGAACGACATACGACCGCAGGCGAGACGCCCGCGCTACATTCCAGAAGTCCAAAAGCATTCGGATTTTGGTATTAGCCCTTATTAATTCTCTTTCAAGTTGAGACATAATTATCCATGGCCACGCGGTGATGCTCTTCACTCTTGTGGTGTCTAAAGCCGGAAGGTCTTTTTCGAGCTGTGCAATAACGGTCTTCATTTTGCAGCTCCTTTTTAGCAATGCGTAGGCTTGCGTGAGTTGGCGCTCGACTTCCATCCAATCGGCTTCTCTCATTCTGCCGTCCCGCCGCGCATCTCGATAGACCATCGCCCGGGTTCGCAGATCGGCAGCCGGTAGCGCCTTATTCTCCCCCACTCCGTAAAGCAACCCTGTCAAATGGGCCACGGTGCGAGCGTAATCCTGGTGCGGAATATTCAGACGGCGTTCTTTCCACCATTGCAGTTCCAACCGCGCCAACTCCCGCGTATCCAGAGGCCTTTCGGTTCCGTGCTGAACGATGCGGTAATAGGCCTCCAACTCCCCAAGGCAGCGCGAATCCCCGGTGTTTTTGCGAAAATACTTGGCCGAGATCGCCGCATGCCAGGCAATCCGCACTCCATCCCACCAAGAGAACCGGTATTGGCCGCATGATACCCTCAGGGTCTGCCACCCCAGATGCACCCATCTTCGTTCGTAGTAGCTGCGCTGTCAGCGAAGATTCCAGACTTCCCATGTGCGCCGGATCAAAAGCGCAGATATCTGGACGAGCCAACCGATGCTGCACGCCAATGGCAATCATTACGCTGATAAAACCCGCAGCGACTTTGTGAGAAATTCCAGCGTGTTTCACATTGATGAAGAGACGCTCAAGTGCCGCGCCAAGGCTGGAAAATCGCTGATGCAACACCCGGAACTGGGGGGCGGGTTAAGGCAGTAACCATCAAACCGATTTTTTTACTTTTTCAGCATCTCGGACTTGATCTCGTCGCTGGTGCCGATTTTGTGAAGGCTGCCGTCGCGGATCCAGCAGACGCGGTCGCTGGCGGCGAGCATTTTGTCGTCGTGGGTGGAGCAGATGATGGTGACGCCTTTTTCGCGGTTGAGGGACTTCATGAGCTCGATGATTTCCTCGCCGGTTTTGGTGTCGAGGTTTCCGGTGGGCTCGTCGGCGAGGATGACGCTGGGCGTGTTGGCGAGGGCGCGGGCTACGGCGACGCGTTGTTGCTGTCCGCCGGAGAGTTCGAAGGGTTTGTTGTGGAGACGATGGCCGAGGCCGACGCGCTGGAGGATGTCGGTGGCTTTCTCGATGGCGTCCTTGCGGCTGTCGCCACGAAATGTCATGGGGAGCATGACATTTTGCAGGGCGCTCATGACGGCGATGAGGTTGAAGGTTTGGAAAATGTATCCGATGCGGTTGCAGCGCACCCAGGCCTGCTTGGCTTCGGGGAGGTCGAAGAGGGATTCGCCTTCGAAGAAAACGCGTCCCTCGGTGGGAACATCGAGGGCGCCGATCTGGTTGAAGAATGTGGATTTTCCGGAACCGGAGGGTCCCATGATGGAAAGAAACTCGCCACGGCGGATGTCGAGGCTGATCCCTTTGAGAGCCCAGACTTCCTCTTCGCCGAGGCGGTAGAGTTTTTTCACATTTTCCGTGCGGATGATGCAGTCGGTGCTCATGGCTTTGCGTTTGGGATTTGAATGGCGAGAAAACGGCGTGTCATGAGCATTTTCGTGAAGAGAACGACGGCGTCCTGAGCGGCGGAGATTTCCATTTGGAGGGATTCCGCGAGCCGGGTTGCAATTTTTGTGAGGTTGGCGCGTCCATCGACGAGCGCCCAAAAAGCCGCGCCGTTTTTGTCCAATTGGAGGTGGACATGGGTGTCGAGGCGAAGGATGCGACGGAACCAGGCGTCGAGGGGACCGCGCACCGCGATGGGGCGGCGCAGGTGGAGTTGCCCCTGGGAATCCGTGCGCGCCTCGGTATCGGGCAAGCGGACCGGAATGGCATGGAGCGGCTGGTTCTGTGCGGGCATTTTAATGAAATTCGTTGCTGGTGAAATCCACCTCGTGCGGGCGGGCGACTTTTTCGATGCGACCGTCGCGAATCCAAAGGATGCGGTCGGAGCATTTGAGCATTTTCAAATCGTGGGTGGCGGAAATGATGGTGACGCCAAGTTCGTTGCGGAGCTTCTGGAGCAGGCCGATCATCTCCTCGCCTGTCTTCTGGTCGAGGTTGGCGGTGGGTTCGTCGGCGAGGATGATTTCAGGCCGGTTGGCGAGGGATCGGGCGATGGCAATGCGCTGTTGCTGGCCGCCGGAGAGTTCGCCGGGTTTGTGGAGGATGCGGTGGCCGAGGCCGACGAGTTTGAGAAGCTCGATGCTGCGCTCGCGGCCCTCCTCGGCATCGGTGCCGGCGAAGCTCATGGGGAGCATGACATTTTCAAGACAGGTCATGGTGCCGATGAGATTGTAGCTTTGAAAAATGTATCCGATTTTACGGCAGCGGAACCACGCGAGTTCGTCGAAGTCGAGTTGGGCGACATCGACCTGGTCGATGTAAACTTTTCCACTGGTCGGCTTCGAGAGAGCGCCAATCATGTTGAAGAGGGTGGATTTGCCTGAACCCGACGGGCCCATGATGGAGAGATACTCACCCCGGTGGATTTCAAGGGTCGCGCCACGTAGGGCGTGGGTTTCCTGGGTGCCGGTGCGGTAGACTTTTTTGACTTCCACGGCACGGATGATGCAGGAGGGTTTCTCGCTCGGGGAGCGAAGGGCGTCGAGTTGTTGGGCGGTGACCGGCATGGGGAATCAAATATTTGTGCGCAGAGCGGTGGCTGGCACCATGCGCGAGGCGAAGCTGGCTGGGTAGATGGCGGCTATGATGGAGGCGGTGATCCCTCCGGCGATGCAGGCGGCGAATGACAGGGCGATCATGCTCCACGGAAGGGAGGAAAGAACGAGCCACCACCCGAAGGAGAAACCGTAGAGGACGAGGGCGAAGAGCAAGCCGAAGAGGGCTCCTGAGATGCTTCCGACAAATCCGACAACGGCCGACTCGACAAAGAAAATGCGGCGGATGAAGGAGGAGAGGGCCCCGAGGCACTTCATGGTTCCAATTTCTTTGAATCGTTCGGTGACGGACATGAGGAGCGCGTTGCTGATGCTGATGATCGTGACGAGCACAGCAATGCTCATGATCCAGATGGTGCGGACTTGATCTGTCTTGGCCTCGCGGGCTTGTTTTTGGATTTCCTCCTGATCGGGAGGGCGCTGCAGGATAACGACGGGAACACCGGAATGATCGCCTGCCGGCATACGGGTGAAAGCGGCCACGGGCTTGGCGAGTTGTGCGCCACGGGATTTCCAAAGCTCTGCTGACAAGGAATCGCCGAGGACAATCAAGGCATCCGCCACCTCGCCATCCGCTGCGGGCTTTGCGTTTTCAAAATCCACGAAGCCCTTCGCTCCTTCGCGGCGCAGGTGATCGAGAAATCTTTCCTCGAGGGGTGTCGGGGTGCCGGATTTGTGGATGGCGAATGTTTTTCCGGCGGGCGCGCCCGCCTCGGAGTTGAGAAAGCCCTCCATGGCATCCAGGGCCTGGCGGATTTCAATTTCGCCGGTCACCTGTTTGCGGATGAAGTAGGCGGTGAGAATCGACATGAGGAAGGCGACGCCAAGCACGACGCCGAGCATGGTCACAATCGAACGCCCGAGGCGGATGCGGATGCCCTGAACAACGATTTCCCAGACGATCGACAGCGGGAGTTTGACTTGATCCGGGATCGTTGCGGAGCCTGATGATTTCTGAGAATTCATGACACTAAAATGGCAGACTGGAGACGGCTTGCTGGATGAGTTTCAGGGCAATGGTGGCCATGGCCACGAGTCCAACGCCGGTGAAATAACCTGCCATGATTGTTGGCGCGATACGGAGGAAATTTGTCTCACCGAATTTTTTCTGGAAATAGAACCTGCCCAACATGGCTCCCACGATTTCGAGGATCATGGAATGCGGGAGATCGCCGAAGCCACGCACCATGCCGTAGACGAGCATGACCGGCAGGCCGAACCCGCTGAGCACAGCAAAGAGAAAAAGAGAGAGCCCAAGACCACCGAATATGGCGGAAGGATGGATCGCCTGCATGAATTCACTGTCCGCAATGTTGTGTGCGGCGGGATCCATGCCCGGTGGAACGAATGTGGAGGAGTAAAGGAGCGCCTGGCTCTTCGCGCTCAATTCCCAGCGCAGGGCGGCATTGGGAAACGCTTCGGATGGCACCGGGCCGGAACTCCAGATGAAGGCCCAGTAGGCAAGTGAAAGGGCGAGCAGGATCGGCAAGGCCACGATCTCGGCCTTGAAAAGCGACCAGAAACGGACGCCGGTGAGCTCGTTGACGCGGAAGGACTGCGCGAGCGAGCCGTAGTTTTCAATCGGAATCGGAGCCAGCCACACATCGATTCCTTTCGCACCGGAGAAAATGAAAGCGCCTTCGCGAACAAAGGGAATTTCCACTGTCTGCCCGGCCACACCCAGAAGGCGGGCGTTTACATAGGAGATGAACGGAGAGTAAACGAATGCGAAAACAAGCAAAAAGGCGACCGGGAATGCCGGCACGAGCAGGTGCACCAGATAAACCATGGTGCCAGCCGCGACAATGTAGCCGGCCAGAGCCAGCCAGAGCGGGTAGTCCCCACGGCCCTCGGGAACCGCCCAGATGTTTTCCCGGGGTTCATTGCCTTTGTCGGCACGGGAATTTTTGAGGGTTTTGACCAGCGTGCGGACTGTGGAAAAAATCGAAACAATGGCGATGCCGATGCCGGTGCCGAAACCGAAGCTCATCCAAAAATCCATGCTGTTCGAAAAGGTCGTGTTGACCGTGTCCATGCCGGGTTGCCAGCGGGAAAGGACGCCCATGGATTGCAGGACGGGATTCATAACCGCCGTGATGACGATGGCGAGGAATGTCCCGATCACGGCCCAGAAGGGAAGCACAAAGCCGATGATGAGCACGCCGATGTCGAGCGTGATTCCCGTCGGCGTGGCCGGAAGAACGCCTTCCGTGAGAATCGTGGTGTCAATAAAGGGTTGGGGAATGAGAAAAACCGGTTTCTCGAGAAACAGGCCGGTGATGGCCGGCACGCCCACCTGGAGGAACCCGTAGAGCAACCCGATCGTGATGCCGATGGTGAATATCCTCCAACGGCTCAGCACAGGCTTGGAGTCGCCACTGGCGGAGGCGTCCGCTGAATCCGTTTTTTTGTCCTCGTCCTCCTCGGCGAGAGCCATGGTTCCCTGGGCGGCGATCGGAGCCAAGGGGAAGGCGAGCTTCTCCACATCGGAGGTCAAGCGGAAGAGAAAATACCCAAGCGTGTATTTTTTGATGAAGCCCAAGAGCGTGATGAAAACAATGAGCGCGATGGGAATATAAAAATCCGAGTGCAGGAGGTTGCGCTCCAGAATCGCCGCACTGTCGGGAGGCGGCACGAACCAACTCGGGAAATGGCCTAGCATGCCGGAATTCCGCATGACATCGCTGGTGGCGAGGTAGGAACGATAGACGAGTGGCGCCATGGGGCCACCGGGGAAGAGCATCGCTCCACCCATCATGACGCTTGCCGCATGGAGCAGGACGACGAGGTTCTGCTTGGTGAGCGGTTTCATGGCCCGGCGGGCGATTTCTCCGAATAAAATGAGCGTGACCCATGTGCTGGCCGAGGCCATGTCGCCACCGGTCATGAGGCCAAGATAAATGGCTCCCGGCATCATGATGAGGCCGCAGAAAAAGATGCCGGCAACCGTGGTCCATCCGAAGCCGTCTTTGAAATCGGTAGGCGTTTCAAGAAGCGTGCGGTAGCGCTCCAACTCCGCATCGACCGCTGGTTTGGATTTTTTGTTAAACATGGCTTACCTCAAGACTGCGGGCTTCTGTTCGACGAACCTCCTCGGCAAAGAGGGCTTCAGACTTCGTGAAAAAGTCTTTCTTCTGGGCCGGCGAGACGGCGCGCCAATGCAGGAATTGCTCGCGGAAGACAACGACGAGCGTGGTGTTGAGGCGGACCCAGGATTCGCGCGTTCCCGTGATGCGGCGTATCGAAAACCGGGCGATAAAATCACCGGTGTCCGTGTCGAAAGGCAGGGAGATTTCCAGGTTTTGCGAAACACCGAGGTCGTAGGGCTTCAGCCAAATGGTGGCGGAGACCGATGGCAAAATGTCATCGCCTGTGCCCCGCACATCGATCACCGGAGGCGATGCCGAGAAGCGACCGGAACCGCCCTCGCCATGATCCTCCAAAAAGCTGTGGAAAAAGGAGATCACCGCGAATCGATCGTGCGTGTCGAAGGTGAATGGCAGGTCAAAGGAAATATCATCCCCCTCCGGTTCAGGCATTTTCCATCCGGCATCCTCGCTCGGCGCGGCGATTTGAAGCGCGGTGCGCGCCGGGAAGATGGTGGAGAAGAAAACAGCACCCATGACGGCGAGTGATGCCACGATGGTGCTTGGTCCCGCGAAAGTCATGTTGAGACCGGCTGTCAGATTCAGCGCCGTGAGCGCGAATCCCGCAGTCTGGCTCAAAAGATACCCCAACACAGTTCCGATCACGGAGTAAACAAAGGCCTCCGTGAAAAACATGAAGAAAATGTAGCGCGGGGCAATACCCACGGCATTGTAAACATAAATCTCGTCTTTTCGCTCATAGACGGAACCTTTCATGGTATTCAAGACCGTGAGGGCGGCGATGACCAGCGGCATGATGAGGTCCACCACGCCTTGCAGGGAATTCTCCCGGCCGATTTTTCCGAGGTAGGAAACTCCATCCAAGCCGAAATACGAGGGCCGCCCGGTTTTTTGCAAGTGGCTGGTTAAAATCTCTTTTGCCTCTTTGTAGGAGAGAGAGTCCAAATGAACCACCATCGAAGCCAGATTCGTATTGGCTCCGGGTATGGTGGGAAGTTTGCTCCCGGTGAGAACGACATTTTCCGCTCCGATCCGCGGGTCTTCCGGGTTCAGGATGGGCTTGTTATCCGGGGTGAGCGAAACTCTGGGGATGGCCGTGATATCATTGGGTAGAATCGAAAATCCATCGAGATCCTGCACCCCGTTCAGTGCTTGTGAGTTAAAGATACCGGTCGCGAGATACTTCACTCCGTTGATAAGAACCGGAACCCCCTCCGGGGCCGCGTTGATTTCCTCAACCGAGACCTCCAAGTCCTTTGCGATGCGATCGGAAAGAATCACAGTCGGGGTGCTGGCTTCTGAAGATTGTTCCTTGAACCAGAATGACTTGGTAAGAAGTCGTATATTGCTTTGCAAGGGCTCGGTCGGCGAGAATTCCAGCATGGAAACAAAGCGGGTGGACTTCACTGGACGATTTTCTGCGGGTCGGGTGATCTCAAGATTCGGGTTTGAAGCAAGGTTCAAATCCCGGTTGAATGTGCCTGTGAGATAGGCTCTGGATGAAATCGGGAATTGGCTGCCGTAGCTCTGCTTGATCGCAAAGGCCTCCTGCGAATTGTAAGACTGGTCTTGCTCAATTTTGAAAAGCAGGCCTTGATAGGATGCCGGGCCAAGTGCCGTTGTGCGATCGACATAGTCCGTTTGCACGGAGGTGAATGCAATCATGGCAAATGTGATCAGAACCAAAGTCGCGCAGGTAAGGCCGGTTCGAACTTTTCTTCTGTGCATGTTGTTTAACCCCAGCATGAAAGAAGTTACAACGATACCCATCGTATTGACGCCGACTCCGACGGCCCTGCCGCGCATGGCTTCGAGAGCGGCGAGATTCTCGCGGAATTTGCCGGCAAAGAGGATCGTCACGCCACCGGAGATCAGTAGGATCACGAAACCGAGCAGAATCATCACCGAGGAGCGGATCAATTCAAAAGCTGGGTGCAGGAAACGCAGCATCGCAAAAACCAGAATAAAAATAACAGCTTGGGCTGCCAGTTGCTTGCGAATATCCGGAAATGCAAAGAGCAGTTTCTCCATGAAAAATGTGAAGGGAACGAGCAAGGCCAGATACCAGAGGATACTCATCACCGCGCCGTTGATGTTATCCAAGAGGATCGGGTGCGCGATGAGCGAATAGGCGGCGGATTCGCGGGCGAAAAGCACGGATTCCGTGTAGGCGAGAGCGGATGATTTCGCATTGGTCAGCAGATCGGCACTTTTTTCTATCACATTGGAAACCGTTTCGCTGAGCATCTTGCGCCGCTCTTGCAATTCCGCCCGGATTGTATTGGTGCGGAGCATCGAGTCAGCCATGCCAAATGTGGTCTCCTTGAAAATTGGCTCGTCGCCGGAAAGATATCCCTGGCCGTTGATGCCGCCAACACCTTCGGTTTTTTGCGGGAAAGCCTGACCGAGAAGGAATCCCCGGATGCGCTGCACAAGCGGGTTGTCCGGAGTGCCAGAGCGCATAGCCACATAGAAAAACTCCGACGGCTCGGCAAACATTGTGAGTGCATCCGACTCCTGAAAAACGGTCTTGCGGGCCAGAGGTGTAAGACCCTTGCGGCTCAACAAGCTGGCGCTGACATAAGTCCGCAAAGTTTGCGGATCTGTTAAGTCTGTGAAAGTGATGGGATTGGCTCTGTAGAGGACAAGGTTTACATTTTTAAAATCTAAAACACCATATGTTGGAAGGCTTTGAGATTTATATATAGTTTTTTCAGCGTGGTCTTTGGTCCAGTCGATTTGCCCCTGGTCGTTGAAATGGAAGGCTTGGGGACTGTATTCTGGTTTGAGAGCTCCGAGGGCGAGATCCAGTGGAGTGTTGATAAGTTCATAGCGACCAGAGGGATCTGTTGCAAGCAGTGGAGTCGCAAATAATCTGGGCGATGATAAAAACCTGGTAGAGGCTTGCCCGACGATGGCATTTTGAACAGGGAAGTTGGGAATGACAGAGGCATCGATATTTACAGCAAAAACTTGCCCGCTGTAACTTCTGGATTCGGGAAATGTGGAAAGTGAAATGGGAATGGTTCCTTTGGCAAACGAGGTGGAAACCATACCAAGGAACCGGAGGGAGGAATCCATGCTGGCGGGGTTGATGGCTGTGGATTTGTCAGGCAGAGACAAATCCTGGTAGGAGGATCGTCGCTCCATGTTCACAAGTTGGTAGGCCGGATAGGCAAATTCGCGCCAAAGGCCTGTCGAAACCGGCATATCTGCAATGCTCGGAAGAAGTGTCTGGGAGAACCCCTTCGAAAGAAAAACCATCTTCAATTTCTCGGGAAGGATTTTCTCAAGTTGTCCCCTCCGCATCCAAGTCGAGAGGGTGTTGGTCTGCGGGTTCACGCTACTGGCCGATGGGTCTGAGGAATTGGCTGAAGGAACAAAAGCCACCGATTCGCCCATGGTCGAATCCACCGAAGGCAACAATCGGGGAGAGAGAACAAAAAATGCATTGTAAGACTTTGCCAGTGTGTTGATTTCCCTGTCCTCCTCGAGGACTTTTTGCTTGTCCTTAAGATGGTTGATCAACTGCTGGAAGCGCGCGGTCAATTTTTCCCGAATCGCAAATTCCCGAATGATCTTGCCTTGGCGCTTGAGCAAGGTGTGCGAACTGCTTGAGATTGCCGACTTCAAGGTGTTCTCGCGCCCGATGGCACTCATGAAAGCATCGTATTCAGGGCCTGAATTCACGACGCCAGAAAGTCTCTTCAAGGCGATCAGTCTGTTCAAAACCTGATCGGAGGAACTAAAAACCATTTGTCCAAAAACATGATGCAGCTCCTCATTTAGACGCTTGAGCTCCTCCTTGGCCAAGGAATCCACCAATGAAAGGGAGGCTTCCGTATCCACAAAAAATCCGGGGGATCGGGTGATAGAAAGCAGTCGCTCCAGCAATTGCAATTCCTTGGCGTTTTTTTCGATCGAAGCGGAGATTTTTTGATGCGTGGCGGCATTTTGTTTCGCCGGGCCGAATGCCGAAATCACGGAAGCCTCCCCGATGCTGCCCATGGTCTCCGCACCATCCAAAACAAAAATCACATCCCGGCTCAAATTTCCCCGATCGGCCGAGAAGGCGCGGGCCATGGCAAGAACGGTGGCAGGCGAGTAGGCTTGCATGGAACCATGCGGCAAACTTGGCAGAACGCAGTAGGAATCATAGTGCCCAGTGACGACCAGAGCCTCCCCGGTGGGCTGGGCGGCCTGCAGAAAAGCCACAAGGGAAGTGTTTGGCACCTCGCGAAACCTCTGCGTGAGGTGGATGGTTACATTTTGCCCGCAGTGCTGCAAAATCCCCGCATCTGCATAAGCGCGAAGGAAATTGACAGGCAATATCGAAAGCATCGGATTCCCGGAAAGGAAAGGCTTGAAATCGGGGGTAACGCCTTCGGAGAATGTCAAAATAACCCCTTTTAGCCCAAGCTGGGCGTAGCGTTTCCAAGACAAATCGTATCCCTTGGGCGCACGGTCGATTTTAACCACACCAATCAATCCCGAGAAGTCGGTGATGGTTTTCATCGAAGCTTCATCCAATAACACCAGTTTTCCGGAGAGTCCCTCCTTCGGCGTGGCGATTGGCTGGAAAAAATTAGGAAGGAAAGGATTGATGCGGATGCCGTTCAACTCCCTCCCGTTCGCATCCAGAATCCGGTTTTCATCGATCACCGGTGCCACGACTTTTTGCCGGCGCTCAACAACATGGAGGCCTAGGGAACGGAATTCCTGGGCGAGAAGGGCTGCCGTTTTCGCATGCCCTGGCTGCCCGAGGGATCTGTCTCCATTTGCCAGAATCAGGGCGCGATCCTTTTCAACGGCGGCACTGTTGAAGGATTGCTGGAACGATTGGGGATAGGGGGCAACAGAGCAATCTCTTCCCCCTTGTTTGTTTGCCGGGGAAATGTGGAAGAGAAAAATGGAAAAGCCCACCAGAAGCGCCGCGCCAAAAAACAGCGTGGGCACAAAACCCGGCAAGCGGGGGGGGCG
>JBJTGE010000156.1:0-3472 GCA_046093785.1 Spartobacteria bacterium | reverse complement strand
GATTTTCGCGGCACGGAAAAACCCCGCATCATCAACCTCGCCGGTGGCCACGAAAACTCCATGTCCCTCCGCGAACTCTCCGCATGGTGCACCAAATCACGGCTCGAGGATCCATCCACGCCGGCGAGCACACTGGGATTTGCTGCGCAGTCGATGATCCAGTCACACGCCGGGAGGCTTTCGAGCAGAGTCCGGTCGCGCACATCGCCGATGCGGATGTCGCAGCCCAGCGCGCGGAGCGGCTCGAGATTCGTCTCGCTGCCTTTGCGCGAGAGATTGTCGAGGCCGAGAATCTGAAGACCGGAGCGATGCTCCAAAAGAGTGCGCGTGATCACAGATCCGGCGAAGCCGCAAATGCCAGTGAGGAGGATTTTCATGTTAATGAGGTTTTAGCGGGTCGTGGAGGGGTGTCGCTTTAGCGGTTCTGCAAGCTGTCGTTCAAGGTATCAAGAGGCAGGAATTTCGTTTTTCCGGATTTGTGATCGCGTATTGCCTCCATGGCGGCTGGGTTCGACATGATGTCCATCGTCTCCAGCATCGCCTCGAATCTTTCTGGAGAAAGAAGGTAGCCAACCGCTTTGCCCCGACGGGTTATGACAACGGTCTGCTCCTCTGCTTCACGCAGAATGCGTGGAAGGCTCACCTGTGTTTCTTTGACGGAATACTGGTTTGTCATGCGAATCTACACGAGTCTCTCATCAGAAGGATATTGGTATCAGGCATGAAGATCGGCAGGGGCCGGGTTTTCTTTGAACTGCGGGACCTTCAATTTACCCTCCCTCGCTTCGGAACCCCCTAAAAGATCGAGCAAATTTGCTTCGATCAATTCTGGTGTGAAAACGGGATTTTGCTCTTCCACATCCGGGCGGTATTGGCGCATGGGGCGAAATTTATCCGCGTGTCTTCCAGGCTTCGACGATTTGGCGGATGGTTTCGGTGAGGCTGATGGTGATGTCCCACGCCGGGTAGTGGGATTTCATTTTCCGGAGGTCGCTGTAGTAGCAGATGTGGTCGCCGATGCGGTTTTGGTCCACATAGGTGAAGGCTTGTTTTTTTCCGGTGAAGGATTCGGCGATTTGGAAGGCTTCGAGGATGGAGCAGGAGTTTTGTTTTCCACCGCCGAGGTTGTAGACTTCGGCGATGCGCGGGGCTTTGCAGAATTCCCACATGAAGCGGGCCACATCCTCGCTGTGGATGTTGTCGCGCACCTGCTTGCCTTTGTAGCCGTAAACCTTGTATTCGCGGCCTTCGAGGTTGCATTTCACAAGGTAGCTGAGGAAGCCGTGGAGTTCCACGCCGGAGTGGTTCGGGCCGGTGAGACAGCCTCCACGGAGGCAGCAGGTGGGCATATCAAAATAGCGTCCGTATTCCTGCACCATGACATCCGCCGCGACTTTGGAGGCGCCGAAGAGGGAGTGTTTCGATTGGTCGATCGAGAAGGATTCGGCGATGCCGTGTTCGTAGGTCGGGTCGTCGTAATCCCAGCGCGTATCGAGCTCGCGGAGGGGAATCGTATTCGGCCGGTCGCCGTAAACCTTGTTCGTGGACATGTGGACAAACGGCGACTCTGGGCAGGCCTGGCGGGCGGCTTCGAGGAGATTCAGCGTGCCGACGGCGTTGGTGTCGAAGTCGTCAAAAGGAATTGCCGCCGCGCGGTCGTGCGAGGGCTGCGCGGCGGTATGGATGATGATGTCGGGTTTGATTTTGGCAACGAGGTCGAGAACGCCCTTCCGGTCGCGGATGTCGAGTTCGTGGTGGGTGAAGCCCGGGATCAGGTCGGCGAGGCGTTTTTGGTTCCAGCGCGTGTCGCCTTGGGGTCCAAAAAATGCCGCGCGCGGGTTGTTGTCCACCCCGTGGATGGAACAGCCCTGCCGGGCGAAAAAGATGGAGACTTCGGAACCGATAAGGCCGGAGGAGCCGGTGACGAGGGTTTTCATGCGACGGTGGGGATCAAGCTATTTCAAGGGCCATTAGAGTAAAATCAAAACATTGCGCAGCCACTGGCCGCTTGCGCCACCGGTGACTTGAAATCTCCAAGAACGGGGTTGAGCGCGGGTCGTGATCCTGTATTTTATGCAAATCATGCTCACCCGTGAGGCACATAAATCGACATCGTTCAAGGAGGCCGATGAGTGGACAAAGCGCCAGTATCAGGCGATGTCTTGCGACGAGCGAATTCAAGCAGCACGAATTCTGCAGCGCAGGGTGTTTGGAGCCAATCCTCCCGATGTGAGAGAGGCGTGTCTGAAGAAAAGCAAATAGCCTAAGCAGGCCGGTGTCAGGCGAGGGCCCTGTTCAGTGCGCTGATGATGGCGTGAATGGAGGCGAGTTCGATGTTGGTGTCGCTGCCGACGCCGAAGTAGGTGCGGGCGGCTGCGGTTTTGATTTCGATGTAGCTTACCGCGCGGGCGTCGGCTCCGGCACCGAGCGAGTGCTCGGAGTAGCTTTGGATTTCGAAAGGCGGGATGCTTGTTTGGCTGAGGGCGTGGACGAATGCGGCGATGGGGCCGTTGCCGGAACCGCGGACTGTGACAGGTTGTCCTTGAAGAATGAGGTCGGCTTCGATGGTGACCTGCTCGCCACGCTCGATGGCCCGGAATTCGCGGAGGCTTACGGTGCCTTCACGCAGGACATAGGTTTTGAGGAAAAGCCCGTGGATTTCCTCGGCTTCGAGTTCGGTGCCTTTTTCATCCGAGACGGCATTGACGATGCGGCCGAGTTCTTTTTGGAGAGACTTGGGAAGCTGGTAGCCGAATTCCGTTTCGAGGATGTAAGCCACGCCGCCTTTGCCGGACTGGGAATTGATGCGGATGATCGCCTTGTAGCTGCGGCCGATATCGGCGGGGTCGATCGGAATGTAGAGGGTATCCCACGGCTTGCCTTCGGCTTGGCGGGCCCATGATTTTTTAATGGCATCCTGATGCGAGCCGCTGAAGGCCGTGAACGCGAGGTCGCCGGCGTAGGGATGGCGGGAATGCACCTCCATGCGGGTGCAACGCTCGTAAACATCGCGGATCGCGTTGAGGCGGCTGAGGTCGAGGTGGGGATGAATGCCGTGCGTGTAGAGATTCAGCGCGATCGTGACGATATCGAGGTTGCCGGTGCGCTCGCCGACTCCGAAGAGCGTGCCTTCCACGCGGTCGGCTCCCGCAAGCAGTCCCAACTCCGTGGCGGCGGTGCCGGTGCCGCGGTCGTTGTGTGTGTGGAGCGAAAGCGTGGTGAGATCGCGGCGGGTCAGATGGCGGGACATCCACTCGATCTGGTCGGCGTGGATATTCGGCGTCGCGTATTCGACCGTGGCCGGGAGGTTGAGGATGATTTTGTTTTCCGCTGTCGGCTGCCAGACATCGGTCACGGCCTCGCAAATTTGCAGGGCGAAATCGAGTTCCGTGCTCGTGAAGCTTTCGGGTGAGTATTCGAGACGGATGCGCGAGCCCGCCGCGACGAGCGGCTGCATTTTTTCCTTCAAAAA
>JBJTGE010000155.1:0-20337 GCA_046093785.1 Spartobacteria bacterium | reverse complement strand
TCGCACGGGAAGCCGGAACCAACGAGCGCGGTGAGGACGGCGGATGGGCCTGGCAAGACGCTGACGGGAAGCCCACGTTCGATGCAGGTGCGGATAAGTCGGTAGCCTGGGTCGGAAATACCGGGCATGCCGGCATCGGTGATGAGGGCGACATGGGCGCCTTCGGCGATACGGTTGGCGACATCTTCGCAGCGGAAGGATTCGTTGTGCCCGTGCAGGCTGAGGAAGGGCTTCTTGATGCCGAGGTGTTGGAGGAGAAGTCCGCTGTGGCGTGTATCCTCGGCGGCGATCAAGTCGGCGGATTTCAGGACTTCAATGGCCCGCAGTGTGATGTCCTGCCGGTTTCCAATGGGTGTGGGAACGACGCTGAGCACGGGAGGCGGCGCGGTTTACCAACCTTCGGTGATCTGGGCGGCGAGGTTGTTTGCGAGATCGGCTGCGGCATTTGACATGGCTTGGCGCTCGATCGTTTGGAGGTCGTTGCCGCTGAAGAACGAGGTCTTGCCGATGGCGGTTCCGCTCATGAGGGTGGCTCCGGTGCTTTGATCGATGACATCGTAGCGGACATGCACGGTGAGGCCGAATTCACTGGTCGCAAGAACATTGTTTTGCACCGAGCGGAGAGCGTTGCGGTCGATCTTGGTGATGGTGCAATTGAGTATGGCATCAGCCTGGCCGGAGTTGACGATGTGGTAGCTGCCATCCTGCTGGAGGCGCTTCACAAGGGTGTCCGCGAACATGACTTCGATGCGGGACTCGTAGGAATTGTTTTTAAATGTCGGAACCGACAGGCCGCGCACCGAGCGCATGGGAGTCGGGCGGATTTCGCCAAGTTTGTAACCGCAACCAGTGAGGGCAAGGACAACGGCAAGGAGTGAGACGAGCGGGGTCTTCATGGGTTGGGCAAAGCGGGTTCCACGGCCGGCATGGGAGCCACATCGCGGGAGTTCGTGCGGAGCTTGGGACTACTCACAACAGGCAATTCGTCGGGAACGATGTCCTGTCTGGGCGGACCATTGAAATCAGCCAGCGAGGAGGTTTCAACCTGCGCTTGCAGGCGGCGGCGAAGCGCGGCGGTCTCGCCGGTCTGGGTCTGCTCGGGTCCGGAGCGAAGGGCGTCATCCCCCGCCTCGCTGCGGATTTCCTGCACGCGGTCGCGGGCCGCTGTGGCCTCCTTGGAATCGGGAGCGCGGCGGATGACATCGTTGTAGTAGATGGCGGCGGCGCGGTAATTTTTGAAGCGGTCGTAAAACTTGGCGATGCTCATGAGATCGCCGGATTCCTTGGAGCCGAGGCTGACGACATTGTCTTTCGCCTGCGCGGCTTTTTCGCTGGAGGGATATTGGAGCAGGAAGTCTTCGAAAGTGTTCTTTGCCGTGATGAGCGCGGAGAGATCCTTGGTTTTTCCTGTCTGCCCGAGTCTCATGTAGATGTAGCCAATTTGATACATGGCATCATCGGCGATGGAGCTGTTCGGGTAGCGGTCCAGGACGCCTTGGTAGGCTTTTGCGGCCTCCTGAACACGGTTCTGGCGCTCGTAGGTCAGTCCCAGGTTGAACTGGGCAATGGGAGCGTTTTTGCTGTAAGGGGCGTTTTGAATAATCGAGGCGAACATTTCTTCGGCGCGGTCGGTGCCGGGCAGGAAGGCAAGGCCGAGGAATTTCACTTTTTTTCCGGCGAGGTATTCGTTGGCGATGACAACTTGACGGTTCACCGCGCGTTCGAAATTTGGCGTATCGGGATATTGGGTGACCAGTTTTTGGTAGGAGTTGAACGCCTTCGAACTGTCGCCAAGCTCTTCATAAATCTCAGCGATGCGGAACTGGGCCTTCATCGCCAGAGGTGACGCGGGGTGGTTTTTAATGAAACGTCGATAGTCTCCGAGCGCGGTGGAAATCGACCCCTCCTGATCGTAGGCGGCGGCCGCGTCGAAATCGGCGGTCTCCTCGGGGGTCACATCGGCATTCACTTGCTGCCGTTTGGGAGCCGGTTCGGGCTCGGTGGAATCAGGGGTTTGAGCTTGAATCAACGGGCAGAGCGCCAGCAGAGAAGCGAGAGAGATCAGTAAAAATCGGAACGACATCGCGAGGCCTGAAAGCTAAAGGAGCGGACTTCATGGCGTCAAGATTTCCGCTTTCTTGGTAAAGGCCCCCACTTGCGGGCGGCGGCTGCGGCTGATAAAGAGGAATCATGAAAGCGCGCGTCTTTATTTCACTTCTGATTCTACCGACAGCCCTCATGGCGCAGGATTTTGTGGCACCGAAGGGACGCGAACGGGAGATCACCACCCAAGCACCGGAGTTGAAGCCCGAGGTGGATGGGATTGTGAAGCAGATTTTCGATGTGGATAAACCTTGGCAGCTTTTGAATCCAGCGGCTCCAGCAAGCTATGGAACCGGTGAGAAAAATGTCTCCAAGGATTCCGCTGCCGGAACGCCCTACC
The DNA here is from genome assembly GCA_046093785.1 of Spartobacteria bacterium. Classification (GTDB taxonomy): domain Bacteria; phylum Verrucomicrobiota; class Verrucomicrobiia; order Chthoniobacterales; family Terrimicrobiaceae; genus UBA967. The sequence continues at coordinate 17,894 of JBJTGE010000155.1, read as the reverse complement.
AGGCGGTCACACTCACAATAGTCGGCGTTGAATGGTGAGGCCTACCACCAGAAAATGGCAGCGGCGGTGAGGATCACCCCATAAACAAGCCCGCCCAGCGCGGCGATGCGCCACACTTCGATTTTGGCGGAGAGAATTTTAATGGCATCCCTCATCAGGTAGGGCATGCCGACGAAGAAGAGACCGGCAATGATCCAAGCGTAAGCTAAAGAGACGAGAAGGAGGCGGCTTTCCTCCGCGCGCAGGGCGCAGGATTCCAGAAGTGGCTCGGCGGCCAAGAGCAAAAGCATGCCCAGCGCGCGCACGGCCAAAAACTCCTCGACATACAACCAGGACAACACGGCTCCCACGACGATCCCGATAAGCATCAGGTTTCGAAGTTTGGAGAATTCCCCGAGATCGATGTCTGTCACCAAGACGAAACTCCAGACGGCTGCCGCGAGCAGCAAGACTGTGCCGGCGGCGCGGGAACGGAGAAAACCGCGCGCGAAGCGGATCGATGCGGGCGCGTTGATCAATCCCAAGACATGCGAAACAACGAGCACGAGACCAGCAGCCAGGCCTGTCGTTTGCAGTGTGAGTTGGTAGATCATTTCCTTTTCTTTTTCCGGGTTGCGGCAGGTTTGACGGCTTGTTCCCAGAGACGATCGGCAAGTGCGGCCTGCGCTGCGGCGACCTGGGCTTCTTTTTTACTGCATCCACATCCCCTCCCCAACTCGAGGCCGTTCCAGACGACGCAGCAAATAAAAACCTTGGAGTGCTCGGGGCCTGTCTGGGAGAGGATTTGGTAATCCGGAGCCGCCGGCTCGATGGCTTGGAGAATTTCCTGAAGGTAGCCCTTGGGGTTGATCTCGTCGGGTTGGTTGGCGATCTCGGTGAAGACCGATTCCATTTGGCGTAGGATGAAAATACGGGCGGCGTCGAATCCTCCATCCAAGTAAATAGCCCCCACAAGGGATTCAAAAGCATCGGCCAAGGTGGATGCGCGTTCGCGACCGCCGCTGGCCTCCTCGCCGCGCCCCATCATGATAAAGCTGCCAAGATCCAAGGCGAGCGCGCGTTCTCTCAAAGCCGGGCGCGAAACGATGCGGGTGCGGAGTTTCGTGAGTTGCCCCTCGCCGAAATCAGGAAACATGCGAAAGAGATGCTCGGTGACGGTGACTTGGATGACGGCGTCGCCAAGAAACTCAAGGCGCTGATTGTCGAAAGGGTAGTTTTTGCGCTCCAGCGAAATGCTCGGATGCGTGAGGGCTTCGGCTAGGAGCAGCCCGTTGCGGAACTTGTAGATCATCCGTTCCTCGAGGGGATTCATTACTGATGGCTTGGCTGGATTAATGGTCATGTGAGCGAGGAAATCTGGCGGCGGAAAGGTTTAGCGCGAAGCGGATTGTTTTTTGGAAACGCGCTGCGGCGGCGCGCCAGCAAGGAGCGTGGGAGGCAGAGGATTCGGCGTGATAAGGATTTTGGAATTGAGCCCGACAGTTTCGAAAAGCTCCACCACATCTTTCGATTTCATGCGAATGCATCCATAGCTGACCGGGCGCCCGATATTGCGCTCCTCGGGGGTGCCGTGGATGTAAATGTAGCGTCGGTAGGCATTGCGATTTTTATCCTCCAAACCTTCCAACCAAAGGATGCGTGTCACGATGGGGTCGCGACCGGGGGCATCGACAGGCAGGATTTCGCCGGTGGGTTGGCGGCTTTTAAAAACGGTTCCAAGCGGGAGACCGTGGCCAATCTTTTCTTTGACCCTCATAACACCGAGCGGTGTGGCATACGAACCGGGCCTGTCACCGACGCCGAACTTCGAGGTTGAGACGGCGTATTGCGTGAAAGGCTTGCCATCACGGAGAACGATCATTTTTTGATCGGCCGCACTCACAATCATGCGGTGCCGGTTATCAGTGACGCAGCCCGACGCGAAGAGCAAAAGCAGGATGATCGATACGCCGGGAGCCAAGCGCGAGAAGAATGCGTTCGAGATGGAATGGACTAAAGAAAAAGTCTGATAGATCAAAACAAGAAAACCTCCAAAAATAACTCGGAAATGAATGTAGCGGAGCGCATGAGCGTCAAGGTCAAATTCCCCCAGAGCCGAATTCCCGGGTGGCGGCGTCGATGAATGCCCTAACCAATTGCGGGTCTTTTTTTCGGGCCGAAGCCTCGACTCCGCCGGCGACATCGACAGCGGCGGGTCGAACAGTGCGAATGGCTTCGGCGACATTTTCCGGGGTGAGACCTCCTGCCAAAACGAAGTGGCGCGAGGAATTGCGGGCAACGAAATCCTTGAGCATTTGCCAATCGGCGACCCCGCCTGTGCCGCCATAGGCGAGCGGCGACCATGCGTCCAAAAGAAGGTGCGGGGTGGAATAACCAAGCGCTGCATCCAGAGCAGCGACATCCTTTACTCTCACGGCGCGAATCCAATCCTTGGCACCGCTGGCAAGGCAGTGTTCCGGCGTTTCATCTCCATGGAACTGGATGAATTCAAAGCAGCCCGAGTCGCGGAGTTGCGTCATCAGGCCTGGATTCGCATTCACGACCACCGCCACGCGATCGGTCATTCCCTCCAATCGACGAATCCAGCTCAGGGATTCCTCCGGATCAATAAAGCGCTTTGAGCCGGAGTAAAAATTGAACCCCAGAGCCCCCACCCCGGCCTCGATGCAAAGATGGGCATCCGCCTCGTTGGTGATGCCGCAAATTTTAACTCCAATGCGCCCTGATTCGAACAACCTCACTTGATCAAACGGGCGTCAGCTTTTTTGATGGAAGGATGATGGGTGATCGTGTGGATGCGTCCATCGCTGGTGCGAAAAAACGAGCTCAGAATCCAGCTGACGATGCTAATTATAATCGCCCCGAAAAAGGCGTTCCAAAAACCATCGACTTGAAAGGCGGGGATGACCTGCGCCACGAAGAGCAAAAGCAAGGCATTCACCACAAAAATAAATAAACCCATCGTAATGATGATAAATGGGATACTAAGCAAAAGAAGGAACGGCCTCACAAAAGCATTAATGATTCCCAGCAAAAGCGAGGCGCCAAGGAGAGCCCCCACGCTTGAACAATGGATGCCGGGAATGACCTTCTCGGCCGCGAAAACCGCCACCGTTGTGACCATCCACCGAATGAAGAAAGCACTCACAAAATCAACGTAAACGCTTTCGCTTTTTTTTGAAGATTTATTTTGCAAATGGCTGATTGAGACCCAAAGATACGCTCCTATGCCTGCCAAGAAGACCAACTCATCCACAGCAGACAAGGTGAAAACCACCTCGACGAAAGCCGAAAAATCCACGGCAAAACCGGCAACCAAATCCACAGCCACAAAAGCCGCAAAGCCCACCAAAAAAGCGCCTGCCAAATCAGCGCCTACGGCCTCGGTAAAGACCAAAAAAATCTCCACCAAAGCGCCCGCAGCTTCGAAAACCTCCTCAGCGCCGGCACCGGCACCAGTAGAGCATTCACCGGTTATCCCGCTTGAAGACATCCAACTTCGCGCCTATTTCATCTCCGAAAGACGCCAGACCATGGGGTGGCCTGGCAACTCCTCGACAGACTGGATCGAAGCGGAAGCCCAACTCGTTGCGGAAGCCAAGCGCCGCTTGAAAAAAACCATCTAAAAAGGAACACCGCCCGCTCGAGTGCGGGATGGTTTTTCCATGAATATCGAAGACCGTCTCCAAAGGTTTCTCCATGCGAAACCACAGACCGCAGAGGCGGCTTTTGTGGCAGCCAACGCCACGCTCCTCGGTGATGTGCGCCTTGGCCGCGACTCCAGCGTCTTCTACGGCGCCGTCCTGCGGGCGGATATTGAATCGATCCACATCGGCGAGGGAACGAATGTGCAGGATGGCAGCATCATTCATCTCGCGGACGACCTGGGAGTGAGGATCGGAGCGAACTGCACGATCGGCCACGCCGCCGTGATCCACGCTTGCACCATTGGAGACCTCTGCCTGGTCGGCATGAAAGCTGTGATTCTGGACGCGGCGGAAATCGGCGACGAGTGCCTGATCGGCGCCGGTGCGCTCGTCACTTCGCGCACGAAAATTCCACCACGCTCGCTGGTCTTGGGATCGCCCGCCAAAGTCATCCGCCAACTGACCGATGCCGAACTCGCCTCGCTACGGGCGAGTGCGGAGAAATACATCGCGGTCTCGCGTGCCCACGCCCGCTTGCAGGCGGCCGCCGAATGAACCTCCCGAACAAGCTCACGACTGGCCGACTGGGGCTGACTGCCGTTTTTGTGTTTTGTTTTGCGGTGGATTTTCCCTTCCGATTCACAACAGCGTTTGCCGTTTTCGTGATCGCCGCGCTCACCGACCTGCTCGACGGCATGATCGCGCGGAGGTGGAATCTCAGCACCGACTTCGGGAAGCTCATGGATCCGCTGGCAGACAAGATTCTGACGGCCTCGGCATTCATCTGCCTGATCGCATTCGGCGCGATCCCGGGCTGGGCGGTCATCTTGATCATCAGCCGCGAGTTCCTTATCACCGGCCTGCGCTCGCTCGCGGCGGCGAAGGGGCATGTGATCCCGGCGGACAATCTGGGAAAACACAAGACGACATGGCAGATGATCACGATCACTTATTTCCTGCTCCTGCTCTCGATCGCGGAAATCCAACATCCTGCATGGTTCCCTCAGGCGTGGTTTGTCGGCACACACATTTTCGTTCCCGTGACAGTGGTTCTCTCCGTCTATTCCGGCCTCGCCTACCTGTTCAAAAACCGCGAACTGATCAAGGCCGCGTGACATTTTTCCGGTGGTCGGTTGACACCTGAAAAAAACATCCCCATTTTCGCGGCGTGCATTCTTTTTCCTACATTGACGGCACCCTGCGTTGCGAGGGTGTGGAGCTAAATGAAATCGCCAATCGCTTCGGCACACCGGCCTATGTTTACTCCTCCGCGACGATCCGCGAAAACTACCGTCGCCTTGACTCCGCTCTTGCTCCCCTCGACCACCTCGTCTGCTACGCCGTCAAAGCGAATTCCAACCTCGCCGTCCTGAACCTCCTGGCGAAGATGGGCTCGGGATTCGACATCGTCTCAGGCGGCGAGTTGTTCCGCGTGCTGAAGGCCGGCGGGCAGGCCGGGCGCTGCACTTTTGCCGGCGTGGGGAAGACACGCGAGGAAATCGCCTACGCCCTCAAGGAGGGTGTTTACTCCTTCAATGTCGAAAGCGAGGGCGAACTCGCCCGCATCAATGAAGTCGCGGGATTCCTCGGTGTGAAGGCCCCGGTCGCCATTCGAGTGAATCCCGATGTGGATGCAAAGACCCACAAATTCATTTCAACCGGAAAAAGCAAAAACAAGTTCGGCATCGGCATCGACCGCGCCGCCGAAGTCTATGAGGTTGCGGCGAACCTCCCTCATTTGAAAATCCGGGGAGTCCAAACCCACATCGGCTCCCAGATTCTGGAGTCCGGCCCCTTTGCGGAGGCGGCGGCCAAGCTGGCCTCTCTCGTTCAAGATTTGAAAAAATCCTACGACATCGAATTTTTCGATTTCGGTGGAGGCATCGGCATCGTTTACGACGAGGCCTTGAGCAGCGGAACACCGGCCTGGTGGGAGGGTCAGGGCCCATCGCGCCGCATCACCCCGGAGGATTACGCCGCTGCCATCATCCCCGTGCTGAAGCCACTCGGGCTGCGCATTCTTTTCGAACCCGGACGCTTCCTCGTCGGAAATGCCGGAGCCCTTCTTTCCACCGTCCAATATGTGAAGCAGACGCCTGCAAAAACTTTCACAATCATCGACGCCGCGATGAACGACCTCATCCGCCCCGCCCTTTATGAAGGATGGCACGAGATCGTTCCGCTCCGCCAATCCAGCGGGGAAAACGCGCCGATGGATGTCGTGGGCCCCGTGTGCGAGAGCGGCGACTTTTTTGCGCAAGACCGCCCGCTGCCTCCGCTTCACCCCGACGACCGCATCGCCGTGCTCAGCTCGGGCGCTTATGGGTTTGTGATGTCGTCAAACTACAATTCCCGACCGCTCCTGCCCGAGATTCTTGTGGATGGAGAAAAATTCCATCTCGCGCGGGAGCGCCAGACTTGGGAGGACCTGGTGCGTGGCGAATCGGTTCCGCAATAACGCATCTCACTTCGCCTGCATGCCGACGATGCGGCCGGCGTAGCCAGTCATCTCAAGGTAGCCGCGTCCCTTGCGGCTGCCTTCGACCGAGACGCTGCCCTCCCAGTAGGCGAATGGAGCGGCGGCGAGTTCCTGCTCGGGAAAACGGGCGCGGACAGTGAGGTCGAGCCCTTGCGAGGGAACTTTGATTTTCCATGCGACGGGATACCTGCCTTTTGATTCCGCGCTCGCCCACCACTCGACCGGCTCGAGCTCGAAATCCGCAAGGTTGATTTTGTGAGCCTTGCCGGAGGAGTCAACGAAGGTGCCGGAGGAAAATTCATCGCGACCGCCTGCTGTCGTGCGAATTTGAAAAAGCATGAGTTCCCCGCCCTCTTCAAATTGCAGGCTGAACCAATCCCAGCCGCTTTGGTGCGCTGCGAGTTGGTTTGTCGCCCACTCGTGATCGAACCATGTGAGCCCCTCGACCGTGTATGGCACACCATCAATGACGACTGTTCCGCCGGTTTTCATGCGGGTCAGCGAATAGTAATGCGAGGCCCTCCCCTTGCCTGCCGCCTTCTGGCTCACGCCGTCGCGCCCGTGAATCACCGGGGCGCTTGGGAATTGAAGTTCGAGATTCACGGCGACGCCATCCTGCGCGGCTTTCAATCGAAAATCATGCAGCCCCGTGCGCTCGCACGACCAATCGCCGATCCATGCGATCCTCGCGGCATCATCGAATCCGGCCTCCCCGAAGGCCCCGCGCGAGAGCTTTTGAAAGTGGTGGAATTTTTTGCGTGAGATATCCGAAACCGCGAAGTGGGCGAATTTCACATCCCTCTGGAGGAACTGCGAGTCCGGCAGCGAGCGCGAGGGATCGGCCACTCCCTGCCGAAAAAAGGTGAGCTGGTAGCCGAACTCCTCGCCGCCCGGTGCGCGGAGGTTGCCGGTGAAATACCACCACTCGGTTTTGAATCCGGGATGGCTGCCGTGGTCGGAGGGAAATTCATAGTTCCAACCTGGCAGGGCAACACGCCACTCCGCATGCGCCGTGGACCCGACAAGGAGAAAACAAAAAAGGCGGATGAGCGTTGAGAATTTCATCAGAGGAATCCAAACATCCTACGCCCCGGAGGAGCCATTCGTCGCCAACCAAATCGCCTGCACAGAAGCTTGATAAAAGACGAAGAGGTTGTAATCTGCTCCACCCTTATGGCCGTAAAGACCGAAAAAGACCTCCCCGAGTTCCACCGTGCGAATTGGCTGAAAGCCATGAGTGCGATGCAGCTTAAAAATTACGGCTACACGATCCAGCTTCTCCAGACGATCCTGAAGAGCTGCCCCGAATTCCTTGCGGGACGCCAACTCGCTCGCAAGGCTGCTCTGGCCAAGACGGGCGGAAAGAAATCGCTTTTTTCGACCGCCTCCTTCAGCGCCTTGAAAATCCAGGCACAGATCAAGAAAGACCCCTTGGAGGCCATTGACGCTTTGGAAAAGAGCCTTGAGACCGAACCGACCAATCCTCAACTCAACCAGACCCTGCGCGAGGCGGCACTGGCCGCAAACATGCCGGAAATAGCCGCCTTCGCGCTGGAGACGATTCTCGAAGCCAGTCCCAAGGACACCAAAACACTTCACGAACTGGCCAAGCACCAACTCCAGTTCGGGCAACCGGACAAGGCCTTGGAACTCTACCAGCGCATCCTGGAAATCACCCCGAACGACATGACCGCGATCAAGGGAGTGAAGGATGCCTCCGCCTCGGCCTCGATGCAAAGCGGCGGCTGGGAAAAAGAGGAAACGACCTACCGCGACCTCATCAAAGACAAGGAACAGGCCGTCGCGCTGGAGCAGAAATCCCGCGTGGTCCGCAGCGAGGAGATGATTGAAAATCTCCTGGCCGACCTGCATGCCAAAGCCGAGGCCGAGCCTGGAAACATCGACACCGCCCGCCGCATCGCGGAACTCTACGAGCAGAAGGAGGACTGGGAGAATGCCGCAAGCTGGTTCACCTACGCGGCCGCCCTCTCGAACAACTCCGACATGGCCCTCGTGCGCAAGGCCTCCGATTTGCAAATCCGCCAATTCGATATCGCCATCAGCGCCCGCGAGGACTACATTGCCGCCAGTCCGGACACTGCGGAGTCCGAAGCCTACGCGGCCGAACTCCCCGGCCTCCGCGCCCAGAGGTCCGATCTCGCCTTGCAATTCGCCCGCACCCGGGTGGAGCAAAATCCCACGGATCTTCAACTCCGCTTCGAACTCGGCGAACTCCTCACAGAGCACGAGCGCTGGCAGGACGCCATTCCCGAACTGCAAAAGGCCAGGCAAAATCCCAATGTCCGCATGAGGGCCATGAGCCTGCTGGGTCAATGCTTCACGGCCCGTGGCATGCTCGACTTGGCCGCCAAGACGCTTTCCGATGCGGTCTCCGAACTCCTCATCATGGATCCCGTCAAAAAGGATGTGATCTACAATCTCGGCCTCGTCTATGAAAAGATGAACGACAAGGAAAAATCCGTCGATTGCATGAAGCAAATCTACGAAGTGGATTACGGATATCGCGATGTCGCCGCGCGCGTGGAGGGATCCTACTGACGAAGCAGACAGGCCGGTTAGTGAATAAAAATCCAGCGCATGGTTTCCAGATACCGGATTACTTGATGCGAAGAAAAACTTTACGAGGGCTCGGATTGGATTTACTTTTATAAAGAACTCCCCACACCAACCGCATGGCCACACATTTGATGGAAGCTAACGAGCGTTCGCCAGACCTCCTCTCGCGCCGGCCGGCCTCCTTGTTTCCCGCCGGATTGAAGGTGGCCCGTGGCTCGTTCCGGGAGCGGGCCGCCATGCTGATGCTTCTCGTGTTGGACTGCATTTGGTGGGCAGGCATTTACATCGCACTCTCGGAATTCTCCGGCAACTTCAACCGCTACGGATGGGCCGAGGTCCTCATTCCAACAGCCATCTCGGTTTTTTCGTTGAGCCTCATCGGCGGCTACAACGCCCGCTCGGAAATGAAGTCGGTGGGCTACTCCAGCGAACACCTCATCGCCTGCCTGACGGCTTTTCTCACCTCGGCCTTTGCGGTGTATCTGGTGGCATCCTTCGGCGGGATTGTCGCCTCCAGCCGCTCGATTTTCGGCATCACCTTCGTGGCCTTCAGCGTCATTTCCCTCGTCCAGCGCAGGATGCTCTACTCCTCCAGGCTGCTCCGCCGGAACCGCCGCCTGCTCGTCATCAGCGACACGGAATCCGGCGAGCGCTTCTACAAAAATTACACCATCAACGGACAAAAGCAGAACCTCCACTTCTTTGCGGCGGGGGATGCCGTGGTGGGGGCCAATGTGGCAGGTCCGGGAAGCCCGGTTTATTCGGCCTTGGCGAGTGAAGTCCTGAAAAACCTCGAGGAAAATCCGGACACCGAGCACGAGGCGATCGTGATTGCCGCTCCGCCGGATCACTTGGACAACAACATCCTCACCTCGCTCGTGGCGGTGCATTTCCAGGAATTGCCGGTTTACACGATGCACTCGTTTTTCGAGGCCTACTGGCAGAAGATGCCACCCGACCTGCTCAGCCGCACATGGCCGCTGGACTCGGGTTTTCAGCTCGTTCAGCACTCGGCCTTTGCCTCCCTCAAACGCGTGTTCGATATCTTTCTGGCATCGCTCACGCTCGTTTTCATGGCTCCTGTGATGGTCTTGGTCGCGCTCTTGATCAAACTCGAGGGGCGCGGACCTGTCATTTTCAGCCAAACCCGCGTGGGCCAGCACGGCGATCTTTTCACTCTCTACAAATTCCGCACCATGGAAGTCGGCAGCGAGTTCAAAGGACTCTACACCGTGAAGGGAGACCCCCGCGTGACGCGGCTCGGTCACTGGCTGCGCATTTCCCGCCTCGACGAACTTCCGCAACTCTGGAATGTGCTGCGCGGCGAAATGAGCCTCATCGGGCCACGCGCCGAGTGGATCAAGTGCGTCGAGAAATACGAGGAGGTCATACCCTATTACCACTTCCGCCACCTCGTGCGGCCAGGCATCACCGGCTGGGCGCAGGTGAATTACTCCTACGGCGCCAGCGTGGACGACACTCTCGAAAAGCTCATGTATGACCTGTATTACATCCGCCACTTCTCGCTCGTGCTCGACGCGACTGTGATTTTGAAGACATTGCATGTGATGATCTTCGGAAAGGGTCGTTAAATACAGAGGCTGCACGATCTTGGAAACACCCCCCCCAGACAGGCCTATATTGCCCAAGTCCGCCTGGATCGCCTTGGCCGCGCTGGCAGGAGTGTGGTGGATGGCGATTCGCATGCTCTGGACCGAGTGGGAGGTCGATCCCCAATACGGCTACGGGTTTCTGGTCCCCCTCCTCTGCGGGATTCTCTTCGTTCAACGCTGGCGGGAGCGTCCCTTGCAAAGGGAGTCCGCCCACCTCCTTCCAATCGGCATCGCCGCCCTGTCGCCGCTTTTTTTTCTGGCGGCCGTGCAGCCTTTTTATGAAGCAAATCCCGAGTGGAGGATTCCCGGGATTCTTGGTGCGCTCAGCGCCGTGTTTCTGACGCTGGCCCTCCTTTGGTCGATCGGCGGGACTGCCTGGGCGAGTCATTTTCTCTTCCCGGTTTGCTTTTTTCTCATCGCGATTCCTTGGCCGAGAAACGCGGAGGAGGCGATCATGGGCTTCTTCATGGAAAAAAATGCCATGGCGGCTTTGGAAATCCTCCACTGGTGCGGCTACGAGGCCATGAGGCGGGGGCACCTCATCACACTTCCCACGGGAACCCTTGGTGTGGAGGAAGCCTGCAGCGGCGTCAGATCGCTGCAGAGCGGCATCATGACCTCGCTGTTCTTCGGCGAGATTTTCCGGTTCAGCATTTTTTTCCGCAGTGTGCTTGTCTCCGTTTCGATCCTTGTCGCGTTGTTTGGAAACTTCCTGCGGGCGACGGTCCTTTCGATCATCGCCTCCAATGAAGGCGTCGCAGCCGTGGAGAAATGGCATGACATGGCCGGCTATGCGATCCTCGTATCGACGCTGGTGACGCTCTGGGCGCTGGCACACTTTCACAACAGCCGCCGGATAAAAAAAAATCCCGCCCTCAGAGTTGCCAAGCCTACACGGGAACTTCCTCTAAGCATCCCTCGACCAGTCGTCAGCGCCTGCTTTTTCAGCATTTTTCTGTCGGTGGCGTCCCTTGCAGGAACCGAGCTGTGGTATCGAGCCCATGAAAGGGGATCATCCGCCGAGAGCACATGGTCGATCAAATCCGGGATGCCAGGCACGAAGCCGGTTCCCATCTCCGACCGCACCCGGCGGATTCTGTTTTTTCCAGAAGGTTTTTCGGAGCGGTTTTTGGATTACGCCGGACGAAACTGGCAGATTTTTTATCTGCGCTGGCCTGCAGGGCGAACGGCGATCCAGGCCTTGAATATCCACGACCCCAGAACATGCCTTGGCAGCATCGGCATGGTCTTGGAAAAGCAACTCCCGAGCATGACAATCCAAGTCGGCAAGGAGAGTTTCCGCTTTCGCGTGTTTTTGTTTCGCGACGCCGGGCGACCGGTTCTTGTTTTCCACTCCATCATTGCAGGAGGAGTTTCCAACGCGCATAGTCCCTCAGACGATGAAACGCTCCGTGGCGAGGAATATACTCTGAAAGGACGCTGGAAGGTTGTGACCAAGGGAATCAGAAATCGCGGGCAAACACTTCTGGAAGCGGCTGTGTGGAATACCACGGACGCCGCCACAGCGGCCGACACGCTCGCAACCTTCCTCACGCGTGCCATGGAGGAAACCGGTCCTTCGCGCCAATGAGTGACTCGAAGGCCAAAAGCAAAAACTCCCGCAACACCGCAAGGAACGCCCAATCCGGCGTCCGCCGCAAAAAGCAAGTCGCAGAGGAGGAATTGCCGCCTCCACCCGCTCTGCCTCTCGATCCACCAACTCCGGTCGAGTTGCCGGATTATGAAATCGACCACCATTCCCACCACTCCCCTGCCCACTTTCTGCGCGACCTGATCGGGGATATACGGGCCCGCATCGTTCTCGCCCTCCTGATCTCCGGCTTGATTTTGTGGGTGGCGATCCCCCCGGCCTACCAACAGCTCAAAGTCTGGCGTGCCATGAGATTTTTGGCGCAATCGGAGGTCGCTGCAAACGAGGGAAACATCCCGAAATCCATAGCCCTCATGCGCAGGGCCATTCTCATGGCGCCGAACGAGGAAAGGATTTTCCGCAAGGTGCGCCTGTATAATGCCTCCCTCGGTGACGCCGCCGCTTTGAACTCCCTTCAACAACTCATGCTGGAAAAGCAGGCGACCACAGAGGAACTTCTCACTCTGGCCGAGCAGGCCATCAAGGCGAACAACCCCGTCATCGCCAGGGCGGCGATGGATCAGGTGCAGGAAGACCACTCGGCCAGAAAAACCACTGTTCAAATGCGCCTTCTCGAGGGTGAAGGAAATCTCAAGGATGCGCTGGACCTCGCCCGCGAGGAGCTTCCGAACCTCACGCCGGACGACCAGGACAGACTGCTTCTCGCAACAGCCGAGATGACGCTGCGGACGGATGTCAAAGCCAGCAGGGCAATTCTTTTGCAGCTTGTGGACAAAAATTCCACTACCGGGATTGCCGCCCTTCGCCTCCTGGCGGCCCAGACACTCGTCCAGCGCGGCCTGGAGTTTTTGAAATCCGACAAGACGGCCGACAAGTTGTTGGCGCATCCCTTGCACACGCCGGATGACACTCTGCTCGCCTTGGATTTGCGCCTTTTGGAAAATCCCGCTGCGAAGCCGGCCCTGCTTGCCCAGACGATGACCGAACGCAACTCGGCCCCGCCGGATGATGCCCTCGCCTTCGCGCGGTGGTTGAACCGCAGGCTCCACTACAAGGAGTCGGTTGATTTTATAGGACGCGAACGCGCGATCTCCCATGCGAATTGGCTCCTGCTCTACTTGGACGCTCTCGCGGGTCTTGAGCGATGGAATGATATTTTCACGCTCCTGGATGCAGAGACGATCATCGGCCTATCCGACAGCATCCGGTTGCTATTCCTGGCCAGAGCCGCCGAGAAATCCGGCGAACGCGAGAAGGCCGATCAAAATTGGCGGGAGATGCAACTCGGCCTCGCCTATGAGAAACCGGAAGTCATCTCTTTCATCGCCGCTTATTCACTGCGCATCGGCGCGCGCGAGCAGGCCATCAAAGCCTACACCACACTCTCGCAACGCAAGGAAACAGCCTTGGAAGGCTATCTGGGGCTCATTCGTTGCTGGCCCAAGAACACTTCAGCCGCAGAACTCCTGCCCCTGTATCAGGAACTCACGGATTCCTTTCCCATGCTGGCGGAGGCCAAGAACGACCAGACTTATCTGAAACTTCTCACCAATGAGAAGCCCGCCACCACGGCCGCGATTGCCACTGAAATCCACAAGACGAACCCTGAAACTCTGGCCACGCTGAGCATCCATGCACTCGGAATGCTCAAGACGGGAAAGCCCACAGAGGCTGATGCGCTCTACAAAGAAAAAAGCATCTCCTGGCTGTCCGCTCCACCCCCATGGGCGGTCGTGCGCGCCGCGGTGCTCTACGCTGTGGGAAAAAACAAGGAGGCCGATGAAATTGTGAGAGGAATCAACAAAAGCCAACTCCGCCCCGAGGAGCGCGCGCTCCTCCCCGCGCAGTAGATTTCCATCCCGTGCCGCCCGCTGCGCCATCACAGCCCACCGCCCGACAGGATGAGGTCCTTCGGGAACTGAAATCCTGCGGTCCACTGCCCGTGCGGGAACTCGCGGCCAAGCTCCAACTGAGCTACATGGGAGCCAAGAATCACTGCCTCGCGCTCGAGAAACGAGGACTCCTCTCAAGTCGAAACAACCACCGGGGAGCGGGTCGTCCGCTTCTGGTTTACAGCCTCACCTCGAAGGGGCAGGCGTGGTTTGAAGAGACCGACAATACCGCCGCCATCTCGATTCTTCGCCATGCCCAGAATCTCTACGGCTCCAACAGCGCGGCGAAATTGCTCCTCCTCTACTTCCAAGAGATCACGGAAAAATACCGAAGCCAAGTTCCCTCACAGACTCCGCTTGACGAAAAAATGAACCTCCTTGCCAAGGCGAGAGATGACGAAGGCCGCATGGTGGAATTGGTGCCGGGCATCCGGATTATCGAGCGCCACAACCCCGCAGCGTCGCTGCACAAGGCCTTCCCCGAGGCGGATGCGCTGGAGGAGTCGCTTTTCCGGCAGGTGCTGGGCGTTCCCGTCCGCCGCCGCGTTCACTCAAACGGTGCGCAATACGAGATTCACTTCGACCTCCACACTCCCCTCGCCCACAGGAGCTGACCCTGTAATACCAAATTCTACAAGGGTTTGGATTTTCGGATGACTTCGCTTCGCTGAGTCTCGGTGGCACCGCCTTGCGCCCTCGCAAGGCGATCGGGAAAATCCGGCCAGAGGCCGATCGAAGTTCTCCATGTTGTCGGGCGCGGGGCGCCCCCGACGGCACCCGAGGGCGGGCGCGCTCCCCGAGACTCAGCGAAGCGAAGTCATCCGAAAATCCAAGCCCTTGTAGACTTTGGTATCACACACGAGTATCCTGATATGATCGAGGACATGATCGAAATCCCGAACAATCTCAACTCCGTTCTTGCAGATATTCTGAGCGTTTATGGAAATTGACCACAGGTGGTGCATTTTGAAGTGACCGCTGACAGCAATTTACAGACGAATTTTTGCACTACCCATGAAAACCACAGCTTTTCCACTCGCTTGTTTTGTCGCCGTCCTTGGATTTTTTTCGCTCGCGATGCCCCTCGCAGCGGGCTTGCCGGAGGCCGGGGAGGTTCGGGTTCGGGAGGCGAGGGGGAATCCCGCGGAGATCATCATGCCGGATGGCTCCAGACCGGTGGTTCGGGTGAATGATGCGATTCCGCAGGGGGCTGTTTTGAAGACGCCGAGGAATTCTTTTTTGTCCCTCCTTTTTGCGAATGGCTCGTTGCTTGATATGAAGCCGCTTTCGGAATTGCGTGTGACCGGCTTCACGAGCGCCGCGCCTTTGGATTTTGAAAAAGCCGATTCCAACAGGTCTGGCGGCGAGCCCTGCCGCTCCTCCACGCGGCTGGATTTGAAGTCCGGATTGATCATGCTCGACATTCCCCGCCTCAAACCCGATTCGCATTTTCAAATTTCGACTTCGCTCGGCACCACCGGAATCCGGGGAACGCAGCTGTATGTGCTGGCGCAAAAAGACCGGGGAGCCGTCGGAGTGGCCACGGGACGCGTTGTGGCCACAAGCATCACCGGTCAAACGCAGTCCCTCGCTCCCGGAGAGGCTGTGGTCTTCACTCTGAACGGATTTGCGTCACCCGGAGTCGCCGAAAAAAATCTGATTCGCGAGTTGGAATCGGCCTTTGAGAGTGGGCGCGCGAAGCCGATTGTGACACCTCCTGTCTTGAGAAAACCCGTCCCTCAAACAACCGCCCCGCGAAGCAGCGCGACCTATCAGACCTCCGAGTGATGCCCATCCAAAGTCTGGCGACGCCTACGGGAATCGAACCCGTGCACCAGCCGTGAGAGGGCTGTGTCCTAACCGCTAGACGAAGGCGCCGTGTTGGGGAGGTAAAAGCTAAGCGCCGTGGCTGCTTTGACAAGGGGAAAAATCCTGATCGGTGTGTTGTATTCGTTGTAGCGGCTGTCTGTGACTGCCGAAATGGAGGCCCCCGGCGCTCATAGAGACGCCGCTACAGCAATCGCGCGACAGCGCGCTTGTGTCTGCAAGGTAGGGTTGGCGCGCTCTCCGAGGCGTAGGCTACGAGCCGGAGGCCGTCGCTGACCCATTTTTGCGGCGGCGCCGCCATTGCATCGAGAAGAAACGCCGCTTCGCGGCTGAAGTTTGGGACCCCGACGGCGCGGCGTCCAATTTTTACGAAGCGCGCTGTCGCGCGGGTTTGTAGCGGCTGTCTATGACTGCCGAAACGGAGGACTCTCCGGCGCTCATAGAGACGCCGCTATAGCAATCGCGCGAGAGCGCGATTGTGTTTTTTTATTTGGCGACGATATTCACGAGTTTACTGGGGACTACGACGACTTTGACGATGGTTTGTCCTGCGGTGGCTTCTTGGATTTTTGCGCTGGCGAGGGCGGCTTTTTCGATTTCCTCCTTGGTGGCTTCTTTTGAAATGACGAGGCGCTCGCGGACTTTGCCGTTCACTTGCACGGCGAGTTCGACTTCGTTTTCGACGAGCAGGGATTCGTCGTGGGCGGGCCAGGGTTGTTGAGAGGCGAGGCCTGTGAAGCCGAGGCGGCTCCAGAGTTCCTCGGCGAGGTGTGGCGCAAAGGGGCTGAGGAGCGGGAGCAGGATGCGGAGCGCTTCCAGCGGGCGGGGCTTGGCGTTCACGAATTCGTTTGTGAAAACCATCATTTGCGAGATCGCCGTGTTGAAGGCGAGGAGGCGGATGTCGGAGGTCACCTTTTTGATGGTCGCGTGGGCGATGCGGAGTTGCTGCGCGTTGAGCGGAATCTCGGCGAGGTCGCTGGAGAGAATCCATTCGCCTTCCTGGTTTTCTTCCATGGCCAGACGCCAGACGCGGGCGAGGAAGCGGTAAACGCCTTCGACGCCTTTCATGCTCCAGGGTTTCATCTGCTCGAGCGGGCCCATGAACATTTCATAGAGGCGCAACGAGTCCGCGCCGTATTCGGAGATCACGCTATCGGGGGTGATGACATTGCCCCGGCTCTTGGACATTTTTTGGCCGTCGGGGCCGAGGATCATGCCTTGGTTGACCAATCGCTGGAATGGTTCGGGCGTGGCGACATGGCCGAGATCATGGAGGACCTTGTGCCAGAACCGCGCGTAGAGGAGGTGCAGCACGGCGTGCTCGGTGCCGCCCACATAAAGGTCCACTCCGCCGGGCTTGGCATTGCGGGCCATCCAGTATTCGTCGGCCTCCTTGCCGATAAAACGCTCGGCGTTTTTGGCATCGCAGAAACGCAGGTAATACCAGCAGGAGCCGGCCCATTGCGGCATGGTGTTGGTCTCGCGTTGCGCCGAGTCCGAGTATTTCAACCACTCGAGAGCCTTGCTGAGCGGCGGCTCCGGCGTGCCGGTGGGTTTGAAATCCACCATGTCGGGCTGGATGACGGGGAGTTCGTCGTGGGTCAGTGCGCGATGGCGTCCGCCCTCCCACACGATGGGAAATGGCTCGCCCCAGTAGCGCTGGCGGGAGAAAAGCCAGTCGCGGAGCTTGTAGTTCACCGTGCCGCGTCCGAGAGACTTCTCCTCCAGCCAGGCCGTGATCTTTTGCTTGGCCTCGGCCGTTGGAAGGCCGTCGAGAAAACCCGAGTTCACAGCGAGACCTTCGCCCGCGAAGCAGGAGTCTACCTTTTCCCCCGTGCTCCCCTCTTTTTGCACGACCTCGCGGATGGGGAGTTGGAATTTGGTGGCGAACTCGAAGTCGCGCTCGTCGTGGGCTGGGACGGCCATGATGGCGCCGGTGCCGTAGCCCATGAGGACATAGTCGGCGATCCAGACGGGGATTTTGTCGCCCTTGACGGGGTTGATGGCGAAGGCACCAGTGAAGACGCCGCTTTTTTCCTTGTTGAGTTCGGTGCGGTCGAGGTCGCTCTTGGAGGCGACGGAGGATTTGTATTTTTCGACGGCTTCGAGCTGGCCGGGTGTTGTGATGGCGGCGACAAGCGGATGCTCTGGCGCGAGGATCATGTAGGTCGCGCCGAAGAGTGTGTCGGGGCGTGTCGTGAAGACTTCGATTTCGCACGCCGCGTTTTCGATTGCGAATTTGACGAG
>JBJTGE010000154.1:0-5209 GCA_046093785.1 Spartobacteria bacterium | reverse complement strand
CGGCGTCATTTCCATGTTGCTGGTGTCGATTTTGATCATGGAGCACCACCCGGAACCCCGCTACCACGACCGCGGCCCCTCCACCGGCCTGGCCCAACTTGGTGCCCACATGCTCTACGGAACCGTCGTCGGGTCGATTGTGGCTGTATTGCGTTAGCCGCTCGCTCAGCTTGGCACCTCATCGATGACCAACCTCGCCTTGCGCCTGCGCAGCCGGGACGGTTTCGCTCCCCTGGGACGCCGCTTCGCGGCTACCGCCTGGAACGGTTTTTTTGTCCGCTGCGGGCGTCTGCATTTCGATGGAGGAACTCGCCCGGGGTGAGGCCGGTTTGTTTTTTGAAGACCCTGTAGAAATAGGCGAGGTCGTTGAATCCCGATTCGTGGCAGGCGTAGAGGATGTGGCCGGTTTCCCGCAGCCGTTCGATCGCAAAACCGATCCGCTTGCGATTCAGGTAGGCGTTGAAAGTTTCACCGGTGACCTGGCGAAAAACATCGGTAAAGCGTCGCGGCGAGAGTTGGCAGCGCGTGGCCATTTCGTCGATGCGCAGCGGTTCGTAGGGCCTTGAGTCGATGTATTCAACCGCCCCGGCGACGGCCTGCAAGCTGGAGTTGTAATGGCTCTCGCGGGCGACGACATGGCCCCGCGCGAAGCGGAGGATCAATTCATTCGCGGCGGATTGCACAGCGGTCTTCCATCCCTGGCCGCCTGCCCCCTGCTCCTGCACCGCGCGGCGGATCAGATCCGCAAGGGCGGTGTGATGAAATGCGGTGCGGGCACAGAGCGCGCGGCGGGAAGCCTGGGATTCCAACGCCGTCCGCCAGAGCCCGGGCAGTTCGCGATTGCTATTCTTTTCCACATACCGGGTGTCCAAACACAGAATGACAAGGGTCAGCGGATCGCCCGGCTCATCGACAAAACGATGCCGCAAGCCGGCAGGCAGGAGCAGGAAATCACCGCGCCTCAGGTCGGTGGCGCGGCCATCAGATTCAAGCCGCCCCCGCCCGACCGCCACGCTGCAAATTTTGTGAAAAGGCCAGACGCCCATGCCCATCTCGAATCCCGCCGCGTGGTGGCTCTCAATGACCCTCACCTCGCCCGCCGGGACATCAATCTCGGCGGGTGACAAGCGGCGTGCTGCGGGTGTGCGGGGACGCGTCATTGCCGGATAATACAATCGGCGGATGGAGAAATATCCAAGAAGTTTTCCTGCGCGCCGCTAAATTGGCTTCACGAATCAGCTGCAAGGCTTCCGCAAAAAACCTCCCCGCAATGGACCTCGTTTACGAATCCGAAAAATGGCTCAAGGAAAAAATGTTTGGCTGCAAGACCTGCGGCCAGTGCATCCTCAGCCAAACCTCACTCATCTGCCCGATGAACTGCCCGAAAGGCCTCCGCAACGGCCCCTGCGGCGGCACACTGGACGGCAAATGCGAAGTCATTCCGGAAATCGACTGCGTTTGGACACGCATCGAGACGAAGAAAAAATCCAAGGAATTCAGCATCCATCTCCCGCCGAAGCAGGAATTGTTGAACACCGCGAGCTATGTGAATTTGCTGAACGGCAAGGATCGTGACACCCGCCTGCCGCACGGGTTTGTCGACACCCGGCACATTCCCGCCAGCTCGCGCCTTTCGGGCAAAATGGCAAGCGGCGAATTCGTTGTGACGCTTGAAATCGCCTCCCCGCGCGACAGTTCGGGCCTGCCGAGGGTTGAGAAAATCATGCAACGCGTCGCGTCGCTCGTGGATGCGGTGAACACGACCACCAATGCGGGTGGCGTCCCCTCTTTGCATTCCACCGAGACCGGCAAGATCGTCGCCGCCCATGGTGTCGAGTCGATCATCCAGTTTTGCGGGCGCGACCAGGACAAGGAGGCATTCCTGCGCGAACTCGAGGCCGCGATGGAAATGGGCTACCGGAATTTTCTTTTGCTCACCGGCGACTGGCTGCCGCAGACCGCGCGCAAGGTCGCGCAGCAGACCTGGTTTCCCATGGACAGCTCGCAAATGATCCATTTTGCGAACCTGGAACTTGAAGCATGGCGCGACCGGTTGGGCATTGTTCCCTTCATCGGTTGTGCGGCCAATCCGTTTTCAACCCCGATGCCGGTGACTGTCGAGCGGCTCGCCTTCAAGCGCTCGGCGGGCGCGAGGTTTTGCCAAACGCAGGCGATCACCCATGTGCCCACTTTTGCCGAGTGGTATCGGCAGGTGCGTGAAGGCAGGGAACAGGAGGCGAAACTCACGATCCCGTCACTGCCACTGGTCGGCAGCCGCAAGCTTTTCGAAGTGCTCTGCCGCCTGCCCGGCGTGTATGTGGACGATTCCCTGCACCGCGTCATGGCGGGGGACGACTTCCAGCGGGCCAGCCTCGACTGGGCCTTCGGCATCGCCGAGGGCGTCATCGAATGTGGCGCGGCGGGCATTCATGTGATGAACTTTGGCATGCCGCCGGAGATGATCGACGAGTTCCTCACGCAAATCCGGCAGCGCGCCTCCGAGATCCGCGCCCGCCACAACATCGATTTCCCAGCTTTCGCCGCTGCATAGGCCGCCATCAATCCCAACCAACCCAACATCAAAAAACCCAACCACCATGAGCCAAAACGAACCCAAAAACCTCGAGGAAAAACTCAAACTCCACACCAGCCCGGTGGAGATGCTGCGCAACTCGCCAACCGGCGGCTATGAATTCCCCTTCGCCGCCCAGTTCACCAACTGGCGCGACGAGCAGGAAGCCTGGCAAAAAAGCGTCGTGATTTTCGACCAGTCATTCCACATGACCGATGTTTACTTTGAAGGCCCCGATGTGCGCCGCCTTCTCTCCGATCTCGCCGTGAACACGATGTCCAATTTCGGCGCCAACAAGGCCAAGCAAATCGTCGCCTGCAGCTACGATGGACATGTCATCGGCGATGCCATCCTTTTCGGCCATACCGACACCAAGGTCAGCGTCGTGGGGCGTCCATCCGTTCCCAACTGGGTCGATTTCCACGCGAAGACCGGTGGCTACGATGTGAAGGTGACGCGCGACGAGCGCACAGTGAGCAACAAGGGCCAGCGCCTGATTTACCGTTATCAAATCCAAGGCCCGAACGCCCTCGACCTGATCAAGAGCGTCCACGAAGGCCCCTTCCCGGATATCAAATTCTTCAACCTCGGCGACCTCAAGATCGCCGGACGCCGGGTCCGCGCGCTCAACCACAACATGTCGCGCATGGGCGGCCTCGAATTGCACGGTCCGGCGGAGGACGGTCCCGCCGTGCTTGAGGCGATCCTCGCCGCAGGGCCGCAATTCGGACTCCTCCGCGGAGGCAGCCGCGCGTATTCGACCGTTTCGCCGGAGAGCGGTTGGATTCCCTCGCCCATGCCAGCCATCTACTCGGGCGAAAAAATGAAAGCCTACCGCGAGTGGCTTCCGGCGAATGGATTCGAGGCCTGCGCCTCGCTCGGCGGCAGCTTCTACTCGCCTCGCATCGAGGATTTTTATCAAACGCCTTGGGATCTCGGCTACGGCAAGCATGTCAAGTTCGACCACGACTTCATCGGCCGCGAGGCGCTCGAGAAAATCGCCGACAAGCCGCACCGCCGCAAACTCTGGCTCAAGTGGAACAACGACGATGTGCTCAAGGTCTTTGCCAGCCAGCTCGGCCACGGCCCGCGCTTCAAATACATGGAAACCCCGAACGCCTACTACTCGATCCTGCCTTTCGACAAGGTCCTCTCCGGCGATCGCATGGCCGGCCTCTCGACCTACACCGTTTACACCTCGAATGTTCGCCAATGGTTCTCGCTCGCCATGCTCGACGAGGATATTGCCGACGGCTCGGAAGTCGTTGTCGTTTGGGGTGAGGAAAATGGCGGCTCCGCCAAACCGATTGTCGAGCGCCATGTGCAGACAAACATCCGCGCCGTCGTTTCCTACAACCGCCTCAATGAAGACTGATCCGCACACGGCCTCGCTGCGCCTCGTCGCCACATGCCCCGACCGGATCGGCATCGTGGCGCGGGCCGCAACATTTCTCGCCGACCGGGGAGCCTCGATCACCGAGGCCGACCAGTATCACGATGTCTCCAGCGGCACATTTTTCATGCGCTATGCGTTCCACATCGCCGATGCGGACGGATCCGTCGCGCAAAAGCTGCGCGGGGAATTCGCGCCCCTTGCGGCGGACTTCGACATGGACTGGCGCCTGGTGGACTCCTCCTTGCGCCGCCGCGTCATCCTGCTCGTCAGCAAATTCGACCACTGCCTCGCCTACATTCTGCACCGGCGCAAAGTCGGCGACCTTGCGTTTGATGTGCCG
Organism: Spartobacteria bacterium; assembly: GCA_046093785.1. Lineage (GTDB taxonomy): Bacteria > Verrucomicrobiota > Verrucomicrobiia > Chthoniobacterales > Terrimicrobiaceae > UBA967. The sequence goes on along the minus strand of JBJTGE010000154.1, from coordinate 901 downwards.
TGTGTGATCTCCAATCACGACGACCTGCGCGAGTTGGTCGAGTGGTATGGGATTCCCTACCACCATGTGCCCGTGCCCAAGGAACCCGCCGCCAAGCAGGCGGCCTTCGAGAAAACCTCGCAACTCATCCAGGACGCCAATCCCGACACGATCGTTCTGGCCCGCTACATGCAGATTTTCCCCCCATGGCTCTGCAAGCGCTACCGGCACCAGGTGATCAATATCCACCACAGTTTCCTGCCATCCTTCGTCGGTGCACGGCCCTACCACCAAGCCGAGGAACGCGGCGTGAAGCTCATCGGCGCCACCTGTCACTATGTCACCGAGGAACTCGATGCCGGCCCGATCATCGAGCAGGACGTCGTGCGCATCCGCCACAGCGACAGCATCGAAGACATGATGCGGCTCGGCAAGGATGTCGAAAACACCATCCTCTCCCGAGGCCTTCGCTACCACCTCGAAGACCGTGTGCTCGTCCACGGAAACAAAACCATTCTCTTCGCGTAAAACCATCGGCTCCAGGATTTGAATCCGTGGCGCGGCAGCGCTGGTCCCGGGGAGCGCGCCCGCCCCCGGGTGCACCAACACGCGCCCTCGCGGGTTGATTGGGAAAGAAATGCGGCCGCAGGACGGTGAGGTCCACGGCTGAGCCTTTCACAGGCGGGACGCCTGTGCCCCCTTGCTTCCCGCGTTGGCGCGGCAGCGCCTTTGGTCCTCCTCGGCAATGTGTTATTACGAAAAAAGCCAACGGGGACGTTGGCGTTCCCGACGGCGGCCGAGTGCCTTCGGATCGGAGAGCGACCGCGCTCCCCGGGACTTTTGAGACTTTGGTTACTGCCCGGCGGTCATAGACGCGCCGCTACAGGGGCGGTCGTAGACACGCCGCTACAAGGGTTTAGAA
>JBJTGE010000153.1:0-3646 GCA_046093785.1 Spartobacteria bacterium | reverse complement strand
GCCGGCAGGTTGTGCGCGAATGCCATCGCGCATGCGGCCAGCAGGGCGTGAAGGGCAACCCCGCACCTCATGCGGCGGAGAGTTCCTTCGAACGGCGCTCGGCGGTGCGCACGGCTTGGATCAAGGCGGCGCGAACTCCGTTATTTTCGAGTTCCCCCAATGCGGCCGCCGTGGTGCCTCCCGGGCTCGTCACCATTTCTCGCAGGACGGCCGGATGCTCGCCGGTTTCCTTCGCAAGCTCAGCCGCTCCCAGAACGGGCTGGATGGCGAGTTGGCGCGCCAAGTTGACAGGCAACCCGCAGGAAACGCCGCCATCGGTGAGGGCCTCGATGATCAGAAAAATGTAAGCGGGTCCGCTGCCACTCAGTCCCGTCACGGCATCGAGGAGCTTTTCCTGGACTTGGGAAACAACACCCACACTCGCAAAGATCGCCTCGGCGCTGGCGCTGTCAGCCTGGCTCGCCTTGGCTCCGCAGGCAAAGGCCGTCGCCCCGCACCCGACAAGGGCGGGAGTGTTCGGCATGGCGCGAATGACGCGGCACTTCGGTGCCATTTTTTCCAAAGTGGCAATCGTGAGCCCTGCGGCAATGGAGATGAGGAGTTTTCCGTCCAACGCCGCTCCCGCTTGTTGAATTGCGGCCGCCGCCTCCTGCGGCTTGACGCACAGAATCACCACCGGAGCTGCGGTGGCGGCCTCCTCGTTGGATGTCGTGACCCGCACGGAGGTGGATGCCTGAAGGCTCTGAAGCATCTGCTCCTCGGGGCAGGCGGCAATGACATCCCCCGCCGCGCACACCTTGCCGCGCAACATTCCTTGAATGATGGCGGACGCCATTTTTCCTGCTCCGAGAAACGCGTATTTCATGCGTCGACGCTAAAGGAGGGGACGCTGGAATGCAAAGTCTGGATTCCCAAACCCGACCCCGCATTTCGACAAAATCTGTCACATTTCAGACCTTGTTTCCTGCGAAGGCCCGGCATAGGACATCGCAATCAATGGATGCCTCTACCTCGATCGTTTCAATTCAGGATCTTCACAAGAGCTTTGATCAAACGCCCATTCTCAAGGGCGTGAGTTTTTCCATCGAGGAGGGCGATCTGGTCTCCGTCATCGGCCCCTCGGGATGCGGCAAGAGCACGATGCTGCGCTGCATCAACGGCCTCGAAACGCTCGACTCCGGGGTTATCAACGCCGTCGGTGCGCGCATTTCCCGCATGCCCGGTGCAAAGCTGGATGCGGATTTTGAAAAAAACGCCCACATCCTGCGCCAGCGCGTCGGCATGGTTTTTCAACAATTCAATCTCTTCCCTCACCGCACGCTTTTGCAGAATACCATGATGGCGCCGATCATCGTCCATGGCGTTCCCCGCGAGGATGCGGAAAAAACCGGGCGCGCCCTGCTCGATAAAGTCGGCCTCGGCGCGCATGCGGACAGGTATCCCGCAAACCTCTCCGGCGGCCAGCAGCAGCGCGCGGCCATCGCCCGGGCGCTCGCCATGCAGCCGAAGGTCATGCTCTACGACGAGCCGACCAGCGCACTCGATCCCGAACTGGTTGATGAGGTCCTGCATGTCATGAAGGCGCTCGATGCCGAGGGCATGACGCAGATCGTCGTCACGCACGAGATGCGCTTCGCTCGCGATGCCAGCGACTACATCATCTACATGGAAGGCGGTCACATCGTGGAAATTTCCGACGAGGACGAAATTTTTGAAAACCCCAAAGACGAGCGCACCCGCAGGTTCCTCCGGAGGTTCATCTGATGAAAAAAATCACACTTCTTTTGTTTTTGGCGCTGGGATTTCTTTTCCAATCCCTCGCGCACGCCGACACCAAGACGCTCCGCTGGGCTGCGGCGACCGACAGCAACGCGCCCTATGCCTTCTACGGCCCTGGCAACAAGCTCACCGGCTTTGAATACGAGGTCATCCAGGCCGTCGCCCGCGAGATGGGCCGCGAGCCGGTTTTTGTTCCCAATGACTGGGACGGCCTCATCCCGGGCCTCGGGCGAGGGCTCTACGACTGCGTCATCTGCGGCATCGAGATCACACCCGACAAGGCGCAGGAGGTGCTCTTTTCGAATCCCTATTATGTCACCTACGAGCAGTTGGTGGTCAAAAAAGGCACACCGCCTGTCACAAACCTCGACCAACTCCAGGGCAAAAACATCGGCACCCTCAGCCAGACAGCCTCTTTCAACATGCTCAGCAAAACGCCCGGCGTGGTCGTGAAAACCTACGACGAGGAGGTCAACGCCTATGCGGATGTCTCGAACGGCCGCCTGTTCGGAGTGCTCCTCGATTATCCGATTGCGAAGTATTACGCCTTTGCGAATCCGAACCTGAAATTCACCGGCCCGCCGTTCGGGCAGGTGACCTATGGGATTGCCCTGTCGAAAATAAATTCCGCCCTCGCCACGGAAATGAACGCCGCTCTGGCCCGCGTCGTCGCCAGCGGCGAAATGCGCGACATCCTCTCTCGCTGGGGACTCTGGACCGCCATGGTCGCCGACACATTCGGTCAACCGGAGGAACCCTCCCTCCCTGACACCGAGTATGTGGCCTTTGTCGCCGCCACGGCCGAGCAACCCACGCTGTTGAACCGCATTATCGGCTACGCCCGCTTCTGGCCGCTCCTGCTCGAGGCCTCGCTGCTCACCATCGAAGTCAGCCTTCTCGGCATGGTCGGAGCCGTTCTGCTGGGATTCACGCTCGCCATCATGCGGGTTTACGGGCCTTTTCCCGCGCGCTGGCTGGCGACCCTCTACATCGAACTCATTCGCGGCACCCCGCTGCTCATCCAGTTGCTCATCCTTTTCTACGGCCTTCCAAATATCGGTATCAAACTCGAGCCGTTCGTCGCCGGTGTGCTGGGCCTCGCCTTGAACTACGCCGCCTACGAAGCTGAAAACTACCGCGCCGGACTGCTTGCCATTCCGAAAGGCCAGATGGAAGCCGCCCGTGCGCTCGGCATGACCCAGCGCCAAGGCCTTTTCCATGTCGTGATCCCGCAGTCCTTCCGGTTGGTCCTGCCGCCTGTGACGAATGATTTCATCTCGCTTCTCAAGGATTCCTCGCTCGTCTCGATGGTCACGCTGGTGGACCTCACCGGCGCTTACAAACAGATCGCCACCCAGACATTCGACTACTTCGGCGCGGGCCTGCTGGTGGCGGCATTCTACCTCCTGATCGGCCTGCCCTTCGTCCGCCTCGCGCGCTACACCGAGCAACGATTGAATCCCGCTGCCAACTCCCACGGGGCAAAGGGTGGGAGGTTCCAGTTCCGGCTTGGAAAATCCTGACCCGCCGCACGGGTTCCCGCCTTATCGACATCCGCCCGCCCCGCGATTAGCTTGCTGCCGTGTTCAATCGCCACCGAAACATCCAACTCACCCCGGTGAAGGCCCTCATCGGCCTGAATATTCTCGCCTTCGTCTTCATTGAAATCCTGCCCCAGCGCCAGCAGGCGGTTGCCGATCAACTCTTCGGCCTGAGCGGTTCCGGACTCGCGCAGGGAATGATTTGGCAGTTTATCACCTACCAATTCCTCCATGCGGGAATCCTCCACTTGGCCGTCAACATGATGGGCCTCTGGTTCACGGGAAACATCCTTGAGCGCGTGCTTGGAGCGCGGAGTTTGGTTTTC
>JBJTGE010000152.1:0-6547 GCA_046093785.1 Spartobacteria bacterium | reverse complement strand
GCGTCGAGGGAAACTGGCAAATCAACAAAATCATCTCCGTCTTTGCCGGCATCAACTACAGCGTCGCCATGACCGCGTTGCAGGATATCGACCAAGGCAATGAAGTCTGGGCCAATGTCGGCCTGAGCTTCACCTACTGAAGGCAACGCAGCGCATTCAATCAAGCTCCTGCCATCCGCGAGTGGATGGCGGGATGCGCACTCGCAGTCACCCCGCGAGAATCCCCAGACATGATGAGGCCAAGGCCTGCCTGAGCGGCTCGAAGGCCCCGGGCGGAAAATCCGTTGGTAGGCTTAAGGCAGGGTTCATCATTTTCCCCAACGCTGCCAAAAAGATGTCCGGCTGCTCGTCGTGATCCAACTCCAAGTCCTCCGGAAAAAAGGCGTCGAGGAGCGCAAATCCACACTCGGTCTCTTCCATCAGCTCGCCAGCCCAGCGAAGGATGGTTTCATGCGCCGATGCCTCCGGAAAGCGCTGCGCCACCATTTTGAAAAGGTCCTCCCGCTTTTGGACATTCAGCAGCAGCGCCAGGAAAAAACGGTGCTCCGGATCGGAATAGCGCCCTCTCATGGCCTTGATGCGATCACGGCGCGCGCAATCATCCAGCGTCGCCTCGATGCCATTCGCAAGCGCGCCGTGTTTTTTTTGAAAGACCTCATACACATCGCCCCAAGCCTCCAACTCGCGCAGGTGGCCCATGCAATTTTGAAGCGTGTGGAAGCCGCGCTCGAAGTCCAAGCCGCGAACCATTTCCAGCACAAGATCGACATACGAGGGATTCCCCGTCCGCTCGAGGACATCAAGCAACTGGCGCCGCCTCAGCATGAGAGCATCACTAAAAACCGGGTCATAGGCGACACGCGGCGGGAGGTAGTTGAACTGCGGCCCCGTGCCCGGGTCATGCTGCGTGCGCACCACGACCGTGATGGATGGCGTATCGAGATGGAACAGCGAGTGGATGCAGGAACGCCCCGAGACAATCGGAACCGTGCACCCCGTCTCGAGAAGCGAAATCTCCGTCATCCGCAAATCGCCGAGCCGCAGATACGGCGTGACCGCCTTGTCGTTTTCAAACGCGAATTGCGCATGAATGCTCGAGCCGGACATCACATGAAACGCGCCTGAGAATTCGTGCTGGTGGATCGCCGTCGTGCCATCCATCCAGAACAGGAGCTGAATATAAAAGCGGGGATGCTCGTAAACGATGATCTCCGGCTCGCCAAATCCCGACTCCGTCTGCGAAGGCTGGGCATCATCCAGCAGGAAGCCGCGAAGAAACTTCTCCAGATCCACATTCCCGGCCGGAGAGTGTTTTTCCAACTCCTCCACGGCGATGCCGGGAAATGCCTCCAAGGAGAAGTTTCCCTCCCGCCAGCGCGTCAGGACTGAGTTTCCGAGGTTTTGAAAAAATGAATTCATGGATTTCAGGCTCCTGCGGATTGGCGAATTTCCAGAAGATCACAAAATCCGATGAGTAAAAACCGTTTCACTAAACTGGGATTCTGCGGAGCGATGCGTTGACGCGATTCAAATCGAAAACTTCCGGTTTCCATTCCTCGCCAATCCAGTCGGAATAGTGATCGTATTGGGCGTGGTTCGGATCCTGAAGCACCTCGAGCATCCTGTAGAATCCGCCAACACCACCACAATCCTCAGGCGGGCACGCATTGGCTCCATCGAGGCACACGGGATGCGTGATAGAGGAATCGGGCGGCAGGATTTTTTCGGTCACGACTTCATGAATCCAGGAGTCTCCAAAATCGTATTCGTAGTGGAATTTTGCGCGCGCCTTCGGAGCCAAGTCGACCAGGGAAACAAGCGACTCGTCTTTCATCTCCCCTGCTTGGATGAACTCCGAGGACCCGTAGTAAACCAAATTCGGCCGCTTGCCGGCAATGAACTGGTGAAGGTGGCAGGAATACCACCCCATGGCCGATTGGATGATGTCATGCAGGGTGTCCAATTTCGTGCGGCTTGGCACAATAATCCTCCTCCAAATCTCGGGATTGGTCCATTTAAGGGTGATTTTGAGCTGATGAAGTCTCGCAGCCTTGGGGAGTGAATTTGAGAGAGAAGTTTTTTTCATGCGGAGCATGTGAGTGGTCTCGAACAATGTAGTGCTTTCGCAAGGGAGCGTGCAAACAGATCGTGCTTTGAGACCGCGCGGGTCAATCGGCGAAATCCGGGTTAAATCCTCACCAACCCGCGAAACCGCGCGAACTGAAATAGGAGGCTGCTCCGTTGTGGTAGATAAAAACTCTTCCAAATCGACGGTCGCCGAAAATGGCACCGCCAAGCCGGCGGATGTCCTCGGGTGTTTGCGACCAACTGGATGCCTTCCTGTCGAACTCGCCGAGTTTTTGAAGCGCGAAATATTCGTCCTCGGTCAGAAGCTCGACGCCCATGGCCGCTGCGGCATCACAGGCGTTGTTGGCCGGTTTGTGTTGCTTGCGCGAATCCATCCCTGCGCGGTCGTAACAAAAATTCACACGGCCATCCGGCGTCTCCGGTGAGCAATCGCAAAAAACAAACGCCCCCGTGCGCCCGTCAATCCAGACCAGATCAGGTTCCCCGCCGGTGCGTTCCATTTCGGAAAGTGTGCGCAGTTTTTCCGGCGAAGCCTCCAACGCCTCCAAAACCCGCACCCATTCCATGCCCGGATGGCGGGTCATGTTTTTTTCAAAGCGGGATTCCAGCTGTTTCAAAAAATTTTCCCTCTCAGATTTGGGAGTCATCTGAAATTGATGGTAAAAAATTCCACTGTTTGGTTTTTTATCTGGAACTTATACAATATTGCCTATTTTTCCTTCCGCTCTGCGAGGTAATCCTCCAGCGGACGGTAATGGACCGGTTTTTTGCGCGAGCGCTTCAGGCTTGCTACATCGGCAGCGTCTTCGACTCGCTCCAAAAGCTCTACATAATGCTTGATGGGGAGAATGACAGAGACGGGCTTGCCTTTACGCGTCACGATTTCCGGTTCGCCAAGGGTCGCTTTCATGATTTGGAATCTATCACAGCTTACACCTTCGCGTAAACCTCGGCGCCTTTTTCGACGAACTCGCGGCTCTTTTCCTCCATGCCTTTTTCGAGGGCCTCGGTTTCGCTCACGCCCTGTTCGGCAGCGTATTTGCGGACATCCTCGGTGATTTTCATCGAGCAGAAATGTGGGCCGCACATCGAGCAGAAGTGGGCGCTCTTCGCGCCATCCTGCGGCAGGGTTTCGTCGTGGAATTCGCGGGCGGTTTCGGGGTCGAGGCCGAGGTTGAATTGATCCTCCCAGCGGAATTCGAAGCGGGCTTTGGAGAGGGCGTTGTCGCGGTATTGCGCGCCGGGGTGGCCCTTGGCGAGATCGGCGGCGTGGGCGGCGATTTTGTAGGCGATGACGCCGTCTTTCACATCCTTCTTGTTCGGCAGGCCGAGGTGTTCCTTGGGCGTCACATAGCAGAGCATCGCGCAGCCATACCAGCCGATCATGGCGGCTCCGATGCCGCTGGTGATGTGGTCGTAGCCGGGGGCGATGTCGGTGGTGAGCGGCCCGAGCGTGTAAAATGGAGCCTCGCCGCACCACTCGAGCTGCTTGGCCATGTTTTCCTCGATGAGGTGCATCGGCACATGGCCGGGGCCTTCATTCATCACTTGAACGCCTTTGGCCCAAGCTCGGCGGGTGAGTTCGCCCTGCACCTGAAGCTCGCCGAATTGCGCCTTGTCGTTCGCATCGGCAATCGAGCCGGGGCGGAGTCCATCGCCGATGCTGAAGCTCACATCGTAGGCGGCCATGATGTCGCAGATGTCGTCCCAGTGGGTGTAGAGGAAATTTTCCTTGTGATGTGCGAGGCACCATTTCGCCATGATGCTGCCGCCACGTGAAACGATGCCGGTCATGCGCGAGGCGGTGAGCGGCACGAAGCGCAGAAGCACGCCGGCGTGGATCGTGAAATAATCAACGCCCTGCTCGGCCTGCTCGATCAAAGTGTCGCGGAAAATTTCCCATGTCAGCTCCTCCGCTTTTCCGCCCACCTTCTCCAGAGCCTGATAAATTGGGACTGTGCCGATGGGAACGGGCGAATTGCGGAGGATCCATTCGCGCGTGGCGTGGATGTTTTTTCCGGTGGAAAGATCCATCACGGTGTCGGCGCCCCACTTCGTGGACCAGCGCATTTTTTCGACCTCTTCTTCGATGCTGGATGCGACGGCGCTGTTGCCGATGTTCGCATTGATTTTCACCAAAAAATTCCGCCCGATGATCATGGGCTCAAGCTCGGGATGGTTGATGTTTGCGGGAATGATGGCGCGTCCGGCGGCAACTTCGGCGCGCACGAATTCGGGAGTGATCTCGGCGGGAATGCGCTGCGGAAAACGACGGAAAATCGAAGGCGTGAATTCGCTCTCCACGCGCTGCGCGGAGCCCGAGTGCTGCTTGTCGAGACGGTTGCGCAGGATGTCGTCCGCGAGGTCGCCCATCTTCGCCCGGCCCATGTTTTCACGGATCGCGATGAACTCCATTTCGGGAGTGATGAGGCCTTGGCGGGCATACCAGAGTTGCGTGACAGGATGCCCAGCCGAGGCGCGCAGCGGCTTGCGGCGAAGGCCTGGAAACTCCAGAAGCCGGTTGCGCTCGGCCGTGCTCGCATACTCGGCGTGGTTGCGCGAGAGGTATCCGTTGTCCTGCGGCTTGACCTCGCGCCCCTCGTATTCCTCGACATCCTTGCGATCCAGAATCCATGCGGCTCGCAAGGCGGGCAGACCGTTTTTCACATCGCCATCGAAATTTTCATCACCCCAAGGACCAGCCGCATCGTAAACACGCACCGGATCGTTTTTTTCCAAGGAACCATCGAGGCGCTTCGTGTCGGCCAGCGAAATTTCACGCATGGGCACGCGGATTTGGGGATGGATGCCACCCTCAACATAAACGCGGGTGGAATTCGGAAGCGGATCGGAGCTGCTGGGCTCAAAGGCGTCGACGGGTGCAATCATAATCGGTGGTTTTTTAGGATTTAACGGCCCTGAGCCAGTTTCCACACGACGGGGGAGCACATCGAAACCTCGCGATTGGCTGCTCCCTCCGCCGGTATAAACCGTCTCAGGTTCAAAGGGTCTTCCAGAGCGATTTTCACGTCCCGGAACTCTCAGCCCTCGCGGGCTCCCCTGCATGTGGATCATCTTTCGCGCGCCCAGTTAATTGGTCAATCGGGAAAACACCCGGCAGACATAAAAAAATTGTAAAAAACAATTGCACCGGTGGGTAAAAATGGGTAATTGTGGGGAGTCGTGGCGAAAATTGTCATGACAACCCAAACCCAACAAATGCCGCAAGAGCCTACAGCACCGCCCTTTTACTCGGGGACTTACGAGCGCGCGATTGATGCCAAAAATCGCGCGGCGGTGCCGTCGGCATGGGCGAAGGCCGAGGGGGCGGAATTTTTCGTAATACCGCATCCGCAGGAGGGATACCTCATGGTAATGCCACAGGAGGAGTTTCACTCGACCGAGCAGCGGATTCAGAACTCCAGCGCATCGGCCCAAGAGAAACGCCAGGCGATCCGCCAGTTTTTCAGCGCCGCACACAAAGTGGCCACGGACAAACAAGGACGCATTTTGATTCCCGATTCACACGCGGCAGCGGCAGCACTTTCCGGCGAGATTGTATTTATCGGCGCGGGACGCCGCTTCGAGCTGTGGTCGAAAGAGCGCCACACCGCAGCGTCTGCGGTGAACGATGAAATCTACAAACGCGTCGCCGTCGATATCGGCCTCTGATTTTCCGAATTACCAACAACCAACACCTGATGAAACAAAACTGACAATCCGCAAATAAAATCCCGGAGAGCCCTTTCGGAAGGGGCGTGGTCCGGGAGGAAAAATGTGGATACCCAATGAAAATTTCCTGCAACCCATCCTATGAGAGACCTCGATTCCGAAATCTACTTGGGAGTTTTTTTAGGAGCCCCTGACATGCCCGGAAGCACCTATCATGTTCCGATCATGGCCAGGCAGGTGAAGGCCTTTCTGCAGCCTGCTCCGGGGATGTTGTTTCTGGACGGGACGGCTGGAGGAGGAGGCCACTCGGCCCTGCTTCTGCAAGCCGGGGCGGAGGTCATTGGAATGGATCAGGACCCTCAGGCCCTTACGGAATGCCGCGAGACGCTGAAGGAGTTCGCGCCACGGGCGCGTTTCGTGGAGTCGAATTTCCGCGACGCCTGCGAGGCGCTGGACGACATCGGCGAGGAACGGCTTTTGAATGGCGCGCTTCTGGATATCGGCGTCTCATCACACCAACTCGATGAAGCGGAGCGCGGATTCTCGCTCATGCGCGAGGGGCCTCTCGACATGCGGATGAGTCCGCGCGCGGCGCAATCGGCAGCCGATGCTGTGAACACATTGCCGGCAGCGGAACTCACGAGGATTTTTCAACAATACGGCGAGGAGCAAAATGCGCGGCGCATCGCAGCGAAGATCGTCGAGGTCCGAGAGACGCACCCCTTCCAGACGACGCTCGATCTCGTCAAGGCAGTCGAAAGCGTTTCGCCCCGCCGGGGAGCAAAGC
>JBJTGE010000151.1:0-9306 GCA_046093785.1 Spartobacteria bacterium | reverse complement strand
GATTTTTTTCACTTGGCGGCCGACTCTTTCCGATCCGGATGATGAAATTTTTCTCGAACTTGCGGTTGCGGCGTCAGCAACTCATATCGTCACCTACAATACAAATGACTTTTCAAGAGCCTCTCGGTTTGGAATCCGAGTCGTGACACCCAGCGAACTACTAAAGGAGATATAAGCCATGTCCACACTCAGCGTCAGATTACCCGACTCCATTCATCGAGAAGTGAAGGAGCTTTCGAAGGAGGACGGAGTTTCCATCAACCAGTTTATTTCACTGGCTCTTGCCGAGAAGGTGTCGGCATTGCGGACGGTTGAATATCTGAAGCGAAGAGGAGCGGGGGGGTCGGCGGCACACATGCTTTCCATTTTGGATTCAGCACCGGATGTCGAACCGGACGCGCGCGACATAATAAAGTGAACGCCGCCTTTAATGCGGAGCAGGCAATTTTGCTGTCGGCGATAGGTGCGATTGAGGTGAGTAGATCGTTGATCGATCCTGTTCGGTAGCGGCGGGCAATGGGTGGGGGAGAGCGTATTGACGCTTCTATCTCCAGCTACAATCAACTGCAGAGTGGCTGCCCCGCATGGACTCGAACCATGAATAATGCCTCCAAAGGGCACTGTGTTACCATTACACCACAGGGCAAGCAGGAATTAGATATTGCCCGGAGAGCGGCCGGGACGCAAATGTTTTCCATGAACAAAAAAACGCGCAACCGACTTTTGGCTTTGGGGTGTCTTCTGGTCTTCCTCGCGCTGGGCGGGTTGTTTTACATCAACTGGGTCGTCCAGCGTCCGTTTGCCGTTATTGTTTTTCTTGCGGACAATCTCACGCCATCAGTTCTGACGCCTGCGAGGAATTATCAGGGTGGGGCGGACCATCGGCTGCAGATGGAGAAGTTTCCAAACATTGCGCTCGTCACGACCCATGCGAACGACTTCGCGGTGCCGGATGCCGCAGCAGCCGCGAGCTCGATTGCAACGGGGCAGAAGGGCAACAACGGAATGTTGGGAGTCAATGCCGGCAAGGGTGCGCTGCCGACGCTTGTGGAAATAGCCCGCGAGCGTGGACGGGCGACGGGTATTGTTTCCAACGCCTCGATCACCGATGCGACGGCGGCGGCATTTTACGCGGAGACCTCCGATCCGCTCGACTATCCTGTGATTGCACGCCAGTTGGTCGAGTCGCAGGGAGTCGATGTGATCATGGGCGGAGGGGCGGCGGATTTCGTCTCTGACGGCCAGAGCGGGCGCCGCAACGATGCGAGGGATCTCATTCAGGAGATGCGTGACAAGGGCTACGATGTCGTGCGCTCGGAGTCGGAGCTGGAGGGCACACCCTCGTGGAGAAGCCCGAAAACGCTGGGTCTTTTCAGCATGGGCAATCTGAATTTCGCCGATGAATTCGCCGCCGAGGCGGGCCAGCCGAGCCTCTCCACCATGGTGCGAAACGCCATCCGGCTCCTCCAATACAATGCCCGCGGCTACCTGCTGGTCGTCGATGCCGGGCTCGCTGGAAAATCCGCTGCACAGAATGAAGGGGAGCGGACCCTGCGCGAGATTCTCGCCCTTGATGACGCTGTCGCCGAGGCGGTGCGCTATGCGGGGCCGAAGGCTCTCATCCTCGTCGTCGGCAAGCGCAATGTCGGTGGGCTGCGCTTGAATGGCTATCCCTTCCGCAACGACAAGGGCGTGGGCCTGCTTGGCATCAATGCCCAAGGCGCGCCTTCGATCACATGGTCCACCGGCCCCGAGTCGGGAACGCGCACGAGTCCCGAGGGGCCAGTCTCCACCGAGCCCGCAGCCAGCAAAAGAGCGGCGGCCATCGGAGTCGCGGAGGATGCCATCGCTCTCGGCAGCGGGCCTGGAACCGAGGCGTTGAAAGGCTTTCAGGACAACACGGAAATCTTCCGCATCGTTCAAAAGGAACTCTGAGTTGCCTTGTCAGGGTAGCAGTTTTTCCAGCGTGAGACGGGTGCCCCTTGCTTGTGGGGCGTAGTCAACGCGGTCGAAAACCGTTCGAATAATGAGTAGTCCGTATCCGCCGGTTTGGCCGGATTTCAAGTTGCAGGGCTGAACGGCGGGTGGATGGAATGGCTTGCCGTAATCGCGCAAAACAAAGCGCAGGCGGTGGCGAAGTTTTTTCATTTCCAACCGCGCGGGCTTCATCGCGCCTGAATGCCGGAGGATGTTCGTGCAGGCCTCGTCGATCGCCATGGTGAGGCGGGCCTCCTCCTCCTCCGAAAATCCCTCGCCATGGAGAAAATTTCTCACACCGTCCCGCACCCCCGCGAGTTGGGAGGGGGCGTTGAAAAAAACAATCCTGCGGGAGTCTTTCATGAGTCCCCTCCGCAAATTCAAACCCTGCCTTTGGCTGCAAGGATCGCTAGGCGGCGCTTCTTCGCGGCGTGGATGCTGCGGGTTGTCCATTCCCACAAAATCAGCGTGAGCGGATATGTCGCGGCCGCCAAAAGCAGTCCGGCGGGAATGATGCCCACAAGAAACGGCATGGGAGCGCCGGAAAGCGAGGCGAGGAGGTCGGGGTCCTTGAAATGCATTGGATCGCGGCCGGTCAGGAAACATCCCAGGCGGTATTGAAAATAGACGCAGAAGGGAAAGGTGAAGGGATTGCTGATCCAAGTGCCCGCGATGGCGGCGGGAATGTTTGCCCTCAGGAAAAATGCGGCCAGTGCGGCGGCGATCATTTGGACCGGAAGGGGCATAAGGGCGAAGAACGCGCCGATGGACATGCCGAAGGCGAATTTTTGGCCCGTGGGATGCCAGAGTTCGTGCGCGAAGAGCCGGTCTCCGAAAATGCGGTGAATCCAAGTGCCGCGAATGTGTTTGGCGCGCGGCAGGTGGCGCAGATACCGGCCAAGTCTGGTGCGCCGCCACTGTATGGGTTTCATTTTCTCAAAGGGTCTCCGTGGTCTTGATGCTTGCCAGTCAAGATTGCTTCTGATTTTTTCAACGCAACATGAAAAAAATCGAAGCCATCATCAAGCCCTTCAAAATGGAGGATGTCAAGGAGGCCCTCGCCGAAGTCGGTATCGAGGGAATGACTGTGAGCGAGGTCAAGGGTTTCGGCCGCCAGAAAGGCCATACCGAAATCTATCGCGGCAGTGAATACACGGTGGATTTTCTCCCCAAGGTCAAAATCGAACTCGTCGTGAGCGATGCCATGGTCTCCAAGGCCGTTCAGGCAATCATCTCGGCTGCCAAGACCGGGAAAATCGGTGACGGCAAAATTTTCATCCTCCCGATTGAGAACGCTGTGCGCATCCGCACCGAGGAAACCGGCGACAGCGCGGTCTAAGGGATCAATCGCTTGGCGCTTCCCGAATGGCTGATCATCGTCATCCTCGGCATTGTCGAGGGTGCCACCGAGTTCATACCGGTCTCTTCCACCGGGCATTTGTTGATTTTCCAGGAATGGCTGGATTACCGGCAGAGTGACCTCTTCAATGTCGTGATCCAAAGCGGCGCGGTGCTGGCCGTGCTGCCACTCTTCAAAGACCGGCTGCGCATGATGGCCGACTGGCGGAGCCCGCAGAGTCAGGATTTCAATCTCAAAATCCTGGCCGGTTTCCTGATCACAGTCGTAGGCGGACTGACCCTCGATAAATTGGGGATCGAACTTCCGGAAACAACGCTCCCCGTTGCGGGGGCGCTGATCATCGGCGGCATTCTATTCATAGTGGTTGAGAAAAAATTGCAGGGCCGCACGCTTGCCGACTGCATCACCTGGCCGGTCGTCTTCATGGTGTCGTTCGCGCAGATTCTGGCGGCCGTTTTTCCCGGCACCTCCCGCTCCGGGGCCACGATCATCTTTGCCATGCTCTGCGGATTGAACCGGGTTGTGGCGACCGAGTTTTCCTTTCTCATCGGCATCCCAACGCTGCTCGCCGCCGGGGCCTACAAAATCCTGAAGGCGATCAATGGCGGAGCGACCGAGAATTGGGGACTCCTCCTGCTCGGCACCGTGGTGTCGGCCATCGTGTCTTTCATCGCCGTGAAGTGGCTTCTGCGCTATGTCCAGACCCACACTTTTATTGGCTTCGGTGTTTACCGCATCATCCTTGGCCTTGTGCTGGTGTGGATGTTTTTTTCGCGGTGATTTCGCCCTGCCGCCATTTGTTGACTTGGGGGTATTGCTCCCGTAGATAGACCTCCTCATTTCCTTGCCGCCGTGTCCCAGAATGACGAATACACAGTTGAAGTCCTCCGCGACCTCGGTCTGCTGACCAAGTCCCAGATTGAATCCGCGCGTGCCAATATGGACGGGTGCGGTTTGCTTCACACCTTGCTGCAAGGCGGAGTTGTGACGCAGGAGGATGTCAGCCGTGCGCTGGCCGCGCAGAACAGCATGGAGTTTGTGGACCTCGACCACATGCAGGTCGAACGCAGTGTGGTTGAACTCATGCAGGCGGAGGACGCCCGCCGCTACCATGCCGTGCCTGTTGCCCTTCGCGACGGGGTTCTCATCATCGCCCTCGCCGATCCCATGGCGATGCAGACGATGGATGACCTCACCTACAAGTTGAGGCGCGAGTTGGAGTTTGTCTGCGCCACGCCGACTGCCATCGACAAGCTGGTCGTCAAATTCCATGGCGATGCGAATGATGCGGCCTCCGGCCTGATCAAATCGATGGGCGATGTGGAGGGCAGCGATGTCGTGCGCGACGAAGACGAGGGGGATGCGGTCGAGGGCGACGCGCCGGTTATCAAACTCGTTTCGATGTTGCTTTTGGAGGCCTACACGAACCGGGCGAGCGATATCCACATCGAGCCGCTCGAGACCAAGCTGCGCCTGCGTTTCCGCATCGACGGCGTGCTCCAGGAAATGCAGTCGCCTCCCAAGCGCCTCCACGGCGCCATTGTGAGCCGTCTCAAGATCATGTCCCGCACGATGAGCATCGCCGAGAAGCGGCTCCCGCAGGACGGGCGTATTCAGGTGCGTGTCGGTGAAAAATCCGTCGATCTTCGTGTTTCCACCATTCCGACCGTTCACGGCGAAAGCGTCGTGATGCGTATTCTCGACAAGACATCTCTCATGCTGGGTCTGCCGGATCTGGGATTCCTCTCGGATGACCAGGCCAAGTTCGAGCAGTGCATCAACCTGCCCGACGGCATCATTCTCGTCACGGGCCCCACCGGTTCGGGCAAAACGACCACGCTTTACGGTTGCTTGAATTACATGAACAAGCCCGACCGCAAGCTGATCACGGTGGAAGATCCCGTCGAGTATCAGATGAACGGCATCAATCAGGTGCCAGTCAATGCCAGTATCGGCATGACATTTCCTGCGGCGCTCCGTTCGATTCTGCGTCAGGCGCCGAATATTATCATGATCGGCGAGATTCGTGACAACGAGACTGCCAGCATCGCGGTGAACGCCTCGCTGACCGGCCACCTTGTTCTCTCGACCCTTCACACGAACGACGCCCCGAGTGCCATTGCGCGTTTGGTGGATATCGGAGTGAAGCCGTTTCTTGTTTCCAGTTCTGTCCGCGCTGTGGTCGCCCAGCGACTGGTGCGGCGGCTTTGCCCGACCTGCAAACAGCCGGGCGAGTTGTCCGAGTATGAGATGAGCGCCCTGCAGATCGAGCCCGGCATGCTCTCCCAGGCCCGTGTCATGCAGCCCGTCGGTTGCGAGGCTTGCAGGGGCAAGGGATTCAAGGGCCGAATGGGTATTTTTGAAATGTTCCTCGTCGATGACGAGGTGAGGAACATGGTCAACAACAACGCCTCCACCATCGCCCTGCGTCAACGCGCCCGCGAGTTGGGCATGAGGACCCTGCGCGAGGATGGAGTGCGCAAAGTGCTCGCCGGCCTCACCACCGCCGACGAGGTGATCAGTTCAACAATGGCGGATTTGGATTAACCAACATGGATTCCCGGCAAGTCACCGACATTTTTGTGGAAAAGGGTTACCTCACGCCCGAGCAGGCGGAGGCTTTCATTCAAGCCGCACAGGGCGATTCCAAGGCCATTGAGGATGTTTTCATCGAATCCCAGTTGGTCGATGAGTCGGGCTTCGAGATTGTCCTCGCCGAGGCCATTGGTGCCGAGGCGCACAGCCTGAGCGAATTCACACCCGATGCCTCCACTTTGAGCCTGATCCCATCCGGCCTTGCGCGCTTGCACGGCGTTTTCCCGGTGGGAGCATCCGGCAACACCATTTTTGTCGCCCTCGCCGATCCTCTGAATCCGCATCCGCTCGAGGACATCCGCTTCGCGCTGGGCCGCGAGATCGTGCAGGTCGTTTCCTTCCCGCCGCATGTCCGCAAGCTCATCCGCGAGCACTACGGATCCGAGGATTCGAATATCCAGGAAATCCTCGCGCAACTCGGCGGCGACATCACGGTCGAAGAGGGCCCCGAGGAGCAATTCAATCTTCAAGCGGTCACAGCCGAGGCGAACGCCGCCCCGGTGGTGAAGTATGTGGATCTCATCCTCGACAAGGCCGTTTCTGCGCGGGCTAGTGATATCCATTTCGAGCCTTTCGAGACGGAATTCAAAATCCGCTACCGGGTGGATGGCGCGCTCTACGAACTTGATCCGCCGCCCTTCAAGTTGGCGCTGCCGGTGATTTCGCGCGTCAAGGTGATGTCGAACCTCAACATCGCCGAGCGCCGCTTGCCGCAGGATGGTCGAATCCAGCGCATGATCAACGGCCGCCAGGTCGATCTTCGTGTTTCCACGCTGCCGACGGCCTTCG
Organism: Spartobacteria bacterium; assembly: GCA_046093785.1. Classification (GTDB taxonomy): domain Bacteria; phylum Verrucomicrobiota; class Verrucomicrobiia; order Chthoniobacterales; family Terrimicrobiaceae; genus UBA967. The sequence continues at coordinate 2,585 of JBJTGE010000151.1, read as the reverse complement.
GCGAGAGCGTCGTGCTCCGTGTGCTTGACCGCTCCAGCGTGAATCTCGAACTCGACACGCTCGGCATGCCGCCGGACATCATGGCCTACATTCTCGAGGTCATTGAAAAACCCAACGGCATCTTCATCGTCACTGGCCCGACCGGTTCCGGCAAGACGACGACGCTCTATTCCTGCCTGCGCAAGATCAACACCATCGATTCCAAGCTCCTCACCGCCGAGGATCCTGTGGAATACGAGATCGACGGCATCATCCAGGTGCCGATCAACGACGCCGTCGGGCTGACATTCTCCCGCGTTCTCCGAGCGTTTTTGCGTCAGGATCCCGACCGCATTCTTGTGGGTGAAACGCGTGATGCCGAGACCGCCCAGATTGCGATCCAAGCGTCGCTCCCGGGCCACTTGGTTTTCACCACGCTGCACACGAACGACTCGACCGGCGCGGTGACGCGTCTCATGGACATGGGTATCGAGCCGTTCCTCATCTCCGCCTCGCTCGAGTGCGTTCTCGCCCAGCGCCTCATCCGCAAAATCTGCACCGCCTGCCGCACCGCCTACGAACCCAGCGAGCAGGTGCTGGCCTCCCTCGGCCTCAGCATCCACGACATCGGTGATAAAAATTTCTACTACGGCAAAGGCTGCGAGGCCTGCAACCAGACCGGCTACAAGGGCCGCAAGGGCATCTACGAACTGCTCAAAATCTCGGACCCCATCCGGGAAATGATCAACGACCGCGCGCCCGGCATCCTCATTCGTCAAAAAGCCATCGAACTCGGCATGACCACGCTCCGCGAGGACGGACTGCGTTCGATCTACGACGGCCTGACGACGATCGAGGAAGTCGTCAAATACACCTGAGGCCCGCATGGGGTCTTCACCTTCCGGTGCTGGATTTTTAGAAATCGCGGATATGTTTTTTCCATGAATCCGCCACTCGCACTTGTTGAGGAAATTGTTTTGCTCTCGCTGGACGACACCACCGGCGCGCATCTGCCGCTTATGCCGCAGGCCATCGGCTATGGCTTGGCGGGTGCTGTTTTGGCGGATTTGGAAATGGCCGGACGCATCAAGACGGCAACCAAGTGCGTCGAAGTCCTCAACGCCACGCCGACGGGAAATCCCCTGCTTGATCCCTGGCTCCAGAGGATCGCCGCCTCCGAAAAATGCCATTCGATTGCGTATTGGCTCCTGGTTTTGTCCGATGAAAAACGCGACATCGAAAAGGCGGCGCTGGAGCACCTCATCGCGCGCGGCATCTTGAAGCGGCAGGATAAAAAAATCCTCTGGGTCATCGGCCTGCGGCGCTATCCCACCATCCACAACGAGGAGCGGATCGAGGTGAAGACCCGCCTCTCCCGCCTGATCCAGGGCGAAGACATGCCAACGCACTTCGACGCGACCCTCATCAGCCTCCTCCGGGGTTGCTATTTGATCTCCGAGGTTTTTGGCCCGGAGCTTTTGGATGGCCGCTCCGCCCGCATCGAGGCCATTGCGGACGCCGATCCCGTGGGACGCGAAGTCGCCGCCGCCTCGCGCGAGGCGATCGAGGCTCTCATGCTCGCCCAATCCTCCAGCACCACGCCCTTCTGATTTGGGCTTCCCACAAGGCGGGCGGGGGTGTTGAGTTTGCGGCATTCCATGATTGCCGAAGCCGATGTCATTTCGCTCACCAACGAACGCTTCCCCAAAACCGGGAATGGCAATGCGGCGGTGACTCCGCTGGAAAAGGGCGGATCCGAGCGGAAGTTCTACCGCATTCGATTCGGCGACGAGTCGATGATCTTCGTCAAATACTCCGGCCACAAAGAGGAAAACCGCCACTATGTGGAGATAGCCCGCTTTCTTAATGGCGCCGGCGTGCCGGTTCCCGAAATCTATCACCATGATGCCGCAGAGGGTCTGATCTGGATGCAGGACCTCGGCGAGCAGGACCTCTGGAGCTTCCGGAAATCCGATTGGACACCCCGCCGCGCGCTCTACGAATCCACACTCGATGGTGTTCTCCGCATGCACACACAGGCCACGGAGTTGGCCTCCGGTGCGGACTTGCACCTGGAGCGAGTCTTCGATGCCGACCTCTACCTTTGGGAGCAGGGATATTTTTTTGAGAACTGCCTGGGAAATTATTTTCAAACGCCCGAAGCCGAACTCGCCGAGTTGTCGGCCCTTCCAGCCTTGCGTGGGGCTGCAGAGGCTCTCGCCGCCCGTCCGCGCGTGCTCGTGCACCGCGATTTCCAGTCGCAGAATGTCATGATCCACGAAGGCGCGGCTTGGCTCATCGACTTCCAAGGCATGCGCTACGGCCTCGCCCAATACGATCTCGCCTCCCTGCTCTACGATCCCTATGTCGCGCTCACCTCCGATGAGCGCTGCGAGTTGCTCGCGTTCTACAAAAAGCGACTCAAGCAGCAGGGCACTCCCGTCGATTCCAATTTCGACGAGATTTTCCGCTGGTGCGCCCTGCAGCGCCTCATGCAGGCCCTCGGCGCCTACGGATTTCTCGGTCTCAAAAAAAACCGCCCCGATTTTCTCGCCCACACGCCCGTCGCCCTGCGATCCCTCCTCCAAGTGGCCTCCACACTGGAT
>JBJTGE010000150.1:0-3378 GCA_046093785.1 Spartobacteria bacterium | reverse complement strand
GTATTGGACATGCACTGCACCATGTGTTGCCAGCGGCGTGGAACATAACCCCCAACGCGGCGGGTGTCATTTGCGTGGGGTTCTTCATGGTGGGCTTCCAGTTCTTCAACATGTTTGTCTCCTCGGTATTCTGGTATCTTTTCAATGATGTCGTGCCCCACGCGTTTCTGGGCCGTTTTTTAGGGCTGTTCCGCATTGTGGCGGGCCTGAAGGGGGTTCTTTTCAATATCTACATCTATCCTCATGCGGAAACTCACATGGAGGAAATTTTCATCGGTGCGGCTGTGATCTACGCCATCGGCATGGGAATGATGTGCCTCAAGGTGAAGGAGGGGGAATATCCGCCGCCACCACCGCTTGTGGACGGCGAGTCCGGCTTCATGGCGCAGGTGAAGACTTTTTTTGTCGAGTGCTACAGCCAGCGATATTACTGGAATCTTTTTCTCTGCACGGCTTGCTGGGCTGTGGCTGGAACGCTCGGAGCATTCAATGTCTTTCTTCAAAAATCCATCGGTCTCGACCTTGCGCAGATCGGTATGATCAGCGGCGTGGTGAGTGGTGTGAATATGTTGCTGACCTACCCCGCCGGAGCGCTCGGCGACAGGTTCCATCCTCTGCGGGTTCTGCTGTGGGTGAAGATCGCGAATGTTTTCATCCTTCCGCTGAGTCTCGTCTGGTTGTTTTTCGATTTCACTCCCGCGACGGCGTTCAAAATCTCGCTCTCCCTGAGTGCGGCGAACCTGCCTTTTGCGGTTCTCACCGAGGCGATGATGATTCCCATGTATATGCGGGTGCTGCCTCGAGAGCGCTACGGCCAATTCTGCTCGGCCAATGCGCTCCTGCGCTCGTTCGCCACCATTATCGGAGGATTTGCTGCCGGCCTCTTTCTGAATCTCATGAAGCACCTCTACAATGGCAGCGACTACGCCTACCGCTTCATTCCAGTCTGGACCATCTTTTGGACAGCCATCGCCCTCTTCTTCCTCTGTCGGCTTTACGAAGACTGGAAGAAATTGCCAGTGAAGGATTAAGCTCTCCAAAAGACCCTAAACAGATCTGAACTGAAAGAACACGCAGTCCGAATTGGTTTTGCAGGGGGACTCTTTTTCGTGGGGGCACCCGAAGGCCGGCACGCTCCCCGAGACCATGCACTTGACGCTCTCGCACCCCAAGCCTCATCGAGCCCACCCACGAAGATCAAACGCGGCTCTGTGTTTTTGAATAGACAAAAAATTTGAACGATCGTCCAAAAAAATTGTCTTTTGTAAAAATATGGAGATTAGCATTATATTTCAAAAAATGAGACTAAACTCTGCTGCGGTTGGCTTTTATTAGGTCAAAAAAATTGGACGATCGTTCAAATTTTTGGGACGGGTTTGGGGGTGGTTTTGAGGTGGTAGATCGGGGAGGGGATGGAGAGGTTGTCGGGGCGGGAGTAGGTCATTTGGGCGACGGTGATGTGGCGGGTGGCGAAGGCGGCTTCGCAGTAGCGGAGGTAGTAGCGCCATTTGCGGATGAAGATTTCGTCGAAGCCGAGTGCGCGGACTTCGGGGAGCTTGGACTCGAAGGTTTCGGCCCAGCGCTGGAGGGTGAGGGCGTAGTGGGGGGCCATGTCCTCGTATTCGAAGAGGTTCAGGTCGCCGCAGGATGTCATGGCTTTTGTGATGCGGGCGTTGCACATGAGGAGGGAGCCGGGGAAGATGTGCTTTTGGATGAAATCCACGCCGTCGCGGAGGATGGGGTATTGGTTGTCTGGGCAGAGGATGGCCTGCAGACCGAGGAGTCCGTGCGGGTGGAGGAGTTCCGTGATTTTGGCGAAGTAGCCATCGACATAGCGGTCGCCGACGGCTTCGAGCATTTCGATGGAGGCGATTTTATCGAACTGTCCACGGAGGTCGCGGTAGTCGCAGAGCAGGAGCTGGATTCTCTCGCCGAGTCCCGCTTCTTGAATGCGGCGGGAGGCTTCGTCGTATTGCTGGCGTGAGATGGTGACGGTGGTGATTTTGCAGCCGTAGTTTTTTGCGGCGTGCATGCTGAAGCCGCCCCAGCCGCTTCCGATTTCCAGAACGCTGTCGGTGGGGACGAGGTGGAGGCGTTTGCAGAGTTTGTCGTATTTCCGGCTCTGGGCGGTTTCGAGGGGCTCGTCGGCGGCTTCGAAATACGCGCTCGAATAGGTCATGGAGGCATCGAGCCAGAGTTGGAAGAACTCGTTGCTGAGATCATAGTGCTCGCTGATGTTTTTCCTGCTCATGGTGCGGCTGTTTGGCCGACGCAGGTGGAAGGCACGGTTGGCGGCGTTGAGCAGGTTGAAAAAGCCGGTGCTTCGGGATTGCCGGGTTTGCATGGCCTGGGTGTCGTCGGCGTTCAGGATAAACCAGGCAATGACCTTGGTGAGATCGGCGGTCGTCCATTCGCCAGCCATGTAGGCTTCCGAAAAACCGATGGGGCCGTTGAGCACGCAGCGCTTGAAGAAATTCTCATCAGTCACCTCGATGCGGGCCTCAATGCCCCCGCCGAGTCCGCCGTAAACGCCTTTGGCATCATCCGGCAGAATGACTTCGAGTCGGCCGAGTTTGAGTTTGGCGAAGCTATTGAGAACGAGTCGGCGGAAAAACATGACAGCCGCTCACGATGCCGTTGCCGCGGGGCTTAGGCAAGTTTCGCCGCACCGAAGAGGCCGCGTTTTTTTATAACATCCCTCGCTGCCTCGGGGACCATGCTTTCCCACTTGGCGTCCCCGGCGGCAATCATTTCCAGGACTTTTGGAGAGTGGATTTGGAGGTAGTCGGAGCGGTAGTCCTCGATGGGGCGGATGAGGTGGTTGACGCGAAGGTGCTCGTAGAGGTTTTCCATGCCGGGCGGTGTGCGGAAATTTCCGCAGGTCACGAGTTCGCCGCTGGGCGAGATGAAGGGATACACATAGAGGCGGACATTGCGTTTGAAGAGGCGTCCGAGGGCTTCCAGGATGCCGCCTTCCAGGTCGCTGTAGTGTTCGGGATTGAAAATCTCGTTCAGGCCGGGGATGCCCATGGGGAGGCCGATTGGGCCTTCCGTGTAGCGGGTGAGGAAGTTCACCAGCTTGTAGTATTCGCCGTAGTCGGAGATGAGCACGGTGCGTCCGAGGGCTCCGAGCAGGTCCACGCGGTCGAGGAAATCCTGGAGGTCGAGTGGTCCGTGGGAGAGGAGATTTTTCATGGTGATCTCCATGAGGATGGCCGGCTCCGCGCCTGCCACGCCGCTCTCCTGCTCGAAGAGACGCTTGGCACCGTCGAGCATGTCGTTGGTCACATAGGTGACGGGTCTGAAGCTGCCGCGTTCTACGAGGATGGGTTTTTTATGGAAGGCGTCGGATGCCTGCACGACCTCGCCATCCGGGCG